>JAFYFK010000079.1 GCA_017543805.1 Bacillota bacterium
CCCGAATGGTCGCGGAGCGCAACGCCGTGGACAAGCCTCACGAGGCGTACAGGGTATTCAAGGTATCGCTGGCTCTGCTTACCGGCATAGGGCTAGCTTCCTCGCTGATACTGTTCTTCGGCGCGGGAGCAATCACTGAATACATCAAAGAGCCGAGGGCGATCTTTGCCATGAGGGCGATAGCTCCTGCGCTGCTGTTCTGTCCGGTGATGGCGTCGTTCAGGGGCTTTTTCCAGGGGCGCCAGAACATGACCCCGACCGCCGCGTCGCAGGTCATCGAGCAGGTGTTCAGAGTAGCTGCGGGGCTCGGCCTTGCGGTATTCTTCCTGAATCGCGGAGTCGAATACGCCGCGGCAGGAGCTTCGTTCGGGGCGACCGCCGGAGGACTTTTCGGGCTGATCGGCATAGTTATAGTCTTTCTCCGCCACAGGGCAAAGATAAACTCGGAGCTCGCCGCTTTCCCGAAGACAAGCGAAGAGAGCGCTGGGGAGATATTAAAGGATATTCTTATCATAGCGGTCCCGATCACCATCGGATCGACCGTAATGCCCATAGTAAACGTCATCGATACCGCGATCGTAAAATCCAGGCTCATTTACGCGGGTTATTCCAGCGATGTTGCCAGGAGCCTCTACGGCCAGCTGACCGGTATGGCCGCTCCGCTCATCAACTTCCCGCAGGTGCTGACGCAGGCTGTGTCCATGAGCCTTGTGCCCGTCGTGGCGTCCGCCTTTAAGCGCAAAGAAACGCAGTTTATGCAGGATAACATAGCGCTCGGTCTCAGATACGCGCTTATTATCAGCACGCCGATGGCCGTAGGCATGATGGCTCTGTCCAAACCTATCATGCTGCTGCTGTATCCGCTGCAGAAGGAGAGCGCCGTGAGCGCTGCGGGATGCCTTAAGATATTTGCTGTCGGCATCATTTTCCTTGCCATGGTGCAGACGCTTACAGGCATACTTCAAGGCGTCGGAAAGCAGACGATACCTGTCAGGAACCTCCGCATTGGCGTCATCGCGAAGATAATCCTGACTTATACTCTTACCGGAATTCCTTCTGTCAATGTGAGGGGAGCGGCAATAGGCACCGTTACAGCCTATACGACGGCTGCCGTGCTCAACCTTCTGTCGGTGCGCAAATATACCGGAACGCGCATAGATATAGTCCAGACCATAGTAAAACCGCTGTTTTCCTCTGTAATTATGGGCCTTGCGGCGTGGGGCACGCACCGTCTGCTGATCGGTTTCCTCGGCAACGCTCTTTCGACTGTGGCAGGCATAGGGGCAGGCGTTATCGTCTACGTTCTCATGGCGCTTTCGACCGAAACCCTTACAATAAAAGAACTTGAGGCTATTCCTAAGGCCGAAAAGCTTGTAAAACTGGCGAAAATACTGTCAAGACCCTTTAAAAAGACTGAAAAATAGGGATTTTTAAAGCTTTCTGTATTGACAACAAATTTTGGATATGCCATACTTTCAACTGAGGTTATATTAGACACTTTCCCCATATGGGACATAACCGGAATCATTTTTTATTTAGGAGGATAAAATGAACAAGACAGAATTAGTAGCAGCAGTTGCTGCAAAGACCGGCCTCACCAAGAAGGGCACCGAAGAAACTCTCAACGCATTCGTAGAAGTAGTAGAAGCAGAACTCAAGAAGAAGGACGGAAAGGTCCAGCTGATCGGCTTCGGTACTTTCGAAGTTAAGAGCAGAAAGGCCAGAACCGGCCGCAACCCGCAGAAGCCCGGCGAGACCATCAAGATCCCGGCAAGCAAGGCTCCGGTATTCAGAGCAGGCAAGGCATTCAAGGATGCTGTAAACAAGAAGAAGTAATTCAGACTTGTCATTTTTTACGAGGCTGCCCAGGCAGCCTCTTTTTTTGCTATAATAGATTTCGCTTATGGTGCTGACATCTGTTAAAAACAAATCATTTATACGGGGCGCTCTCGCGATAGCGGCAGTAATTGCCGCAGCCGCTCTGTGCCGTTGGACAGTCACCGTCACAAATAACGGTTTTATAGAGCAGCTTGCAAACCTTCTCCGTATACTCCTGTATATCGGGCTGTTTGCCATGTGGGGCATATCCGTCCGCAGGAGGGTAATACAGCTTCAGGTCTGCAATTATCTGATCTCCATCGCTGCCCTGATGGTCCTGTGGCTCATCACGCGCGAGCTGCGCTGGCACATCGTGTTCAGCGGGGATATAAAGCGTATTTTATGGTATGCCTATTATATTCCGACCTTAATGATCCTTTTGCTGACGTTCCTCGTGTCAATGTCGCTCGGAAAACCGGACGATTTCCGCCTGCCGAAGACTACGGCTCTTCTGTATGTCCCGACCGTCGCGCTGATACTGCTCGTCATGACTAATGACTTTCACCAGGCTGTATTCCGTTTCCCTCCGGGCGTGGTACGCAGTGAAGCGAATTACAGCTACGGTCCGGGTTATTATCTCCTGGCTGTATGGGGCATCCTCCTGGCCGGAGCCGCTTTTATAGTAATGCTCAGCAAGTGCAGGCTTCCTCGCACGGGAAGATTCCTCTGGCTGCCGCTGATCCCCCTGGGTCTCACTGTTCTGTACGTAGTGCTGTATGCCGCGCGTGTCCCGTTCGTACATGCCGCGTTCGGGGATCTGACAGTTACGGAATGCCTTCTGTTTGCCGCGTTTCTTGAAAGCTGCATAGGCTGCGGACTGATTCAGTCCAACTCGCGTTACGCGGACCTTTTCCGCGCCTGCAGGGGGATCTCAGCGCAGATCACGGATAATGACTACGATGTGCGCTATGCAGCGGTCAGCGCCGAGACCGTTTCAAAATACGATATGATGCGCGCAGCGTCAGGACCGGTCATACTGCCGGGCGGGAAGAGGCTCCACAATATGTCCGTCTCAGGCGGCCACGCCATCTGGAGCGAGGATATATCAGAGCTTCTTAAGACGCGTGAATCACTTGAGGATACGGGGGAGGAGCTCAACGAGCGCAGGGAAATGCTGCAGATGCAGTACGAGCAGGAGAAGGAATACCGGCGCGTACTGGAGCAGAACCGCCTTTATGATCTCCTTCAGCGGCAGATCCGGCCTCAGCTCGACGAAGTAAGCCGCCTTGCCGCGGTCTATGAAGCTTCGGAGGACGGAGAGGAGAAGCGCCGCATCCTCGCGAAGATAGTAATACTCGGCAGTTACATCAAGCGCCGCAAGGACTTTGTCCTTTTGATGGAAGGCTCGGAGGAGATCCCTGCGGACCGCCTTACGAGCGCGCTTGAGGAGTCATTCCGTTCGCTCGCGCTCGGCGGGATACGCGGCGTCTGCCTTGTGTCCGCCGGACGGGATAACATAGACGGCGCGGTTATGACACGCGCCTACGATTTCTTTGAAAGCGTTCTGGAATCTGCGCTGGATACTCTGCGCTACATCACGGTCCATTTCGTCGCAGAGGAGGACGGGCTGTGCTGCCGCGTCACGACGGACTGCAGGTTCGAGACAGGCGGACTGACAGCCGTGTATCCCAGGATGCGCGTCGCGGACGATGATGAAGGCGGCATTTGCTGCATTCTTCCGCTTTCGGGAGGTGACGGCATATGACGGCTTTATTTACCGCTTCCGGTCCGGTCCGGCATATGCTGGCCGCGGCGCTCTTCATTACGGTTATCCTGCAGCTTTTCCTGTGCCTGTATGAACAGGTCTGCCGCGCGGGACGTGGAAAAAGGGCTGCTGACCGGGTCATACTGCTTGTTCTCACAGGCCTCTGCGCCTGCCTGATGGCAGCTAACAACGGCGGAGTATATCCGGGATGGCTTTTTGCGCTCGTCCCGCCCGCGGCAGTTATATCCCTTATCTATGCTCTGACAGGCATGAGGCGCGCATACAGGATCAGGCGTGACACACTGTCTGCGTCATCAGTCAAGGAGGCTCTGGACAACCTCAATTCCGGCATACTGTTTTCCGACGCGGATCACAGGGCTGTACTTGTAAACTACACTATGGGAGATCTTGCAGCGTCTCTTAGCGGAAGCTATCCGCAGACGCTCGACGATCTGTATCAGGCCATTGACAAGGCTGAAGCGCTTCCCGATGCTTCCGGGCTGTACCGCTTTCCTGACGGCAGGGTATGGAGCTTCCGGACCGAGGCGCTTGATGGAACGGGACTTGAGGGCTTTTCCCAGGTCACCGCGCAGGATGTGACGGAGCTTTACAGCATCAACAGGCAGCTTGCCGCGGAGAACGCGGAACTCAACGCCGCTATCGAGGAGACAAAGCGCATGCTGGACCTTGTGGGGGACCGCGTCAGGGAGCAGGAGACGCTGGATATAAAAGTCCGCGTCCACAATGACATAGGAAAGAGCCTTATTTCGCTTTCAGAACTAATGAACGGCGGCGCCGGCGACCAGAACGAAGAGCTTCATACGCTCCATAAAGCTGTCAGCCTGTTCTCGGGCGGCGGTCCCGCGCTTCCCGGGACGCTTGAGGAAGTCCGCAGGGACGCTGCGGAGATGGGAGTGACTCTGATCACGGACGGGGTCATCCCGAAAGATGATGACGCGGAGCGTCTGATCGCCTCGGCTGCCCGCGAGTGCGTGACCAACTGCGTCCGCCACGCGAAGGGGAATACAGTGACTGTCCATACAGAAGCGGACAGCGGAGTTTACAACGTCATGATTACGAATGACGGGGAACCTCCGAGGGGTCCTGTGACCGAAGGCGGAGGCCTCGGGTCTCTGCGGCGCAGCGTAGAGGCTGCAGGCGGCGAGATGCGCGTATTGCATTCTCCGGTGTTTGCGCTTATGCTTAAACTGAAGGAAAGGAGGCCGCGGCAGTGATAAAGACCGTAATTGTAGAGGATAATCTGACTATACAGAAATATCTGAGCGATATGCTTTTGTCTGACGGGCGTTTTGAGATCACCGCCGTGTACCGCGACGCCTTCGAAGCTGAGGATCTCTGCAGAAGCGGGGATATAGACCTTGTACTTATGGACGTGCAGACGCTGCATAACCATTCAGGACTGTCTGTCGGGGAAAAGATTCGGAACTGCGGCAAAGCCAGGGTCGTCGCCGTCACGAGCCTCGTCGACCCGGAGGTGCTTGCCCGGGCAAAGAAAGGCGCCTCGGACAGCCTGTGGTACAAGGATCACGGAAGCGGCGAGCTGCTGGATGTGATAGACCGCACGCTGGCAGGGGAGAGAGTCTTCCCGGACAGCTCGCCCAACGTGGAGCTTAAGCAGATGTTCTCCGACGACATAAGCCCCAGGCAGATGGCCGTGCTCCGCCGTTTCGTTCGAGGCATGACATATGACGAGATCGCTGCGGAGCTCGGGATCTCAAAGAGCGGCGTGCGCAAGATACTGGAGACTCTTATGGAAAAGGGTGGTTTTGAAAATAAATATGAGCTGATGATCGCCCTGGTAGAGAATAAGCTGATCGTGACCAGCCTTCTGGATAAATAAGCTGAATATCGCTGAAAGTATAGGATTGCGTCCGGCAATACAGCGGAACTGACCCTGAATACAGGCGGCGCGGCTTATGTAAAGGTGTTCCTTATTACAGAGGACGCATATACGCCGCTGTGCGAGAGTATCCAGAAGACCGTTGAATGAAATAATTCTCCTTTTGGAAAGCAATTGCGGAACGAGATGTTTCGCAGTTGCTTTTTTTTATGCGGAATGCGCGCATTCCGGCAAAGGTTTTAAATAAATGCTGCGTTTATGATATAATTAACAAATATTGAACTAACGGCAAAAAATATTGAAAAATCAGGAGAAAATAAGATGAATCACTGCGGTACCTGCAGACTGGAGACCGGCCGGCTGGTTTTAAGACAATTTGTTACAGACGACGCGGCGGCGATGTACAGGAACTGGGCTTCAGACAGCGAGGTTACCAGATACCTGACCTGGTCCCCGCATGCCGGCGAAGACGTTTCCATGGCGCTGCTTAAAGAATGGACCGCGTCTTACCAAAACGATAACTATTACCAGTGGGCTATCGTGCTGAAAGAGAACGGTGATGAACCCATAGGAAGCATTTCCGCCGTGCATCAGAACGAGGACCTCTCAATAATACAGATAGGCTACTGCATCGGAAGGCCCTGGTGGAACCGGGGAATAACGTCGGAAGCCTTAGGTGCGGTCATAGATTTCTTCTTTGAGAAAGTCGGCGCAAACCGCGTCGAGGCCATTCACGACCCCAATAACCCGCATTCCGGAATGGTCATGCGGAAATGCGGAATGAAATACGAGGGAACTCTGCGCAGCTCAGCCCGCAACAACCAGGGCATCTGCGACGCGTGCTGGTACGCGGTCCTGCGTTCGGAACGCTGAGAGGGCAGCTTCGGCTGCTCTTTTTTTTTACGCGGTTTTAGAAACAATTGTTCGCATTTTGCCGCGCGTTATGATATAATTAGTTCGCTATTCCTTTAAGCGCGGAAATAACGTATAATTCAAAGGATAGACAGAGGATCAGAGTATATGCGAATAGACAAATATTTAAAGGTTTCAAGACTCATAAAGCGCCGCACCGTGGCGCACGACGCCTGCGAGGAGGGACGGGTCACGGTCAACGACAAAGTAGCCAAGGCCGGCACCGACGTTAAGCCCGGAGACGTCATCTGCATACATTTCGGCAATTCGGAAGTAAAGGTCAGGGTGGTCTCCACGCCGGAACACGTCACCAAAGACGATTCTTCGACCCTGTACGAGTCGATTTAGCGGGGTCCGGGGAAAATATGGACAGGACAGGAAAATTCGTCTTAAAAGCGCCGTTTTCCATGACCGGCGACCAGCCGGAAGCCGTGGCGAGGCTCGTGGAAGGCATAAAGTCGGGGAAAAAGCACCAGACGCTTCTCGGTGTTACAGGCTCGGGCAAGACCTTCACCATGGCCAACGTCATAGAGCAGGTGCAGAAACCCACGCTGGTCATATCCCACAACAAGACGTTCGCCGCGCAGCTCTGCGGGGAATTCAAGGAATTCTTCCCGGACAACGCTGTGGAGTATTTTATTTCCTACTACGATTACTACCAGCCGGAGGCTTATGTTCCTTCGACTGACACTTATATTGAAAAGGATTCCGACGTAAACGACGAGATCGACCGTCTGCGCTATTCCGCTACGGCTGCCCTGAGCGAAAGAAAAGACGTAATAATAGTGGCGTCGGTGTCCTGCATCTACGGATTAGGCGCGCCGGACGAATACGAGAGCCAGATGCTCAGCTTAAGGCCGGGTATGGTCAAAAGCCGCGAAGACATACTGCGCAGCCTCGTGGACATACAGTACACCAGAAATGACATCGGCTTTGAGCGCGGCACCTTCCGCGTGCGCGGGGACATTATAGACGTCATCCCCGCCAGCATGGAAGGAGCCATACGCATAGAGATGTTCGGCGACGAGGTGGAATCCATCAAGGATATAAACCCCGTTACCG
>JAFYFK010000080.1 GCA_017543805.1 Bacillota bacterium
CCTTACCCAGAACCGCATGACCGTCACCAGGCTCTGGCAGGACGGAGAAATGGAAAGCGCGGAGACCGCGGATTACGAGAAATACCGCACGCTGATCGACGGCATGAGCCTCTGCTCCGACGCTTCCGTCGACGGCGAGATCCGTCTCGGCGACCCGACAGAGCTTGCGCTTGTCGACCTTTCGATATTAAAGGGCGCTCCCAAGGATCTTCTGGACAAAAAGTATCCGCGCGTGTTCGAGGCGCCTTTCGACTCCGACCGCAAGATGATGACCACCGTGCACAGGCGCGAGGACGGTTCCACCATCTCCTACACCAAGGGCGCTACGGACGTCATACTTCAGCACTGCGTATCCATCATAAGGAACGGGGAGGCCGTTCCGATCGACGACGCTGAAAAGTCCGGCATTATGCTCGCCTCCAAGGCGATGGCTGACGAGGCTCTCCGCGTGCTGGCCCTTGCCGTCCGTCCCGGAAACAACGAAGCGGTCGAGGAAGACCTCATATTTGTCGGCCTGGTCGGTATGATCGACCCGCCGCGCGCAGAGGCTAAAGAAGCCGTCGCGCGCTTCAAGGAAGCGCACGTCCGCACGGTAATGATCACCGGCGACCACAAGGATACCGCGTTCGCCATCGCGCGCGAGCTCGGCATAGCGGACGATCCCTCGCAGTGCCTCTCCGGCACGGAGATCGACGCCCTTTCCCAGGAAGAACTCAACGCGAAGGTCGATTCGCTGCGCGTGTTTGCCCGCGTGTCTCCTGAAAACAAGGTGCAGATCGTCAAGGCTCTCAAGTCCCACGGGTATATAGTCTCCATGACCGGCGACGGCGTCAACGACGCTCCCTCGCTCAACGCTGCCGACATCGGCGTGGCCATGGGCATCACCGGAACCGACGTCGCCAAGGGCGCTGCGGACATGGTCCTCACCGACGACAATTTCGCGAGCATCGAGAAGGCCATCTTCGAAGGCCGCATCATTTACAACAATATCAGGAAGACCGTTCTGTTTATGCTTTCGTCCAACTTCGGCGAGATCATAACCATGTGCGGCAGCATCTTCGCGGGCCTGCTTTCCCCGCTGAGAGCCATCCATATCCTCTGGGTCAACCTTATCACCGACTCCCTGCCGGCGCTGGCGCTGGGCGTTGACGGCGGTACAAAGAGCATCATGAAGGAACCCCCGCGCGACCCGCACGAAGGCCTGTTCGCGCACGGCGGCATGGCCCTCACGGTCGGCTACGGCGCGCTGATAGCCCTGGCCACTCTCGCGGCTTATCTGATCCTGCCGATCGAATCCATACTCGCGGCCGGGCAGAAGCTGAGCGTCTCCGCGATCGACGCTGCGCTCACCGGGGACATCTACACCCGCAGCCAGACATACGCGTTTACGGTGCTGGGCGTTTCCGAGCTGTTCCACGCCATCGGGATGAGGGATACCAAGACTTCGATCTTCCGCATGAACCATCTGAACAATCCGACTATGATAATCGCGTTCTGCGCCGGGCTTGCTCTGCAGGTCTGCGTGACCGAGGTACCGTTCCTCGTAAACGCGTTCCAGACCAGCTCGCTGTCGCTCATGGAGTGGCTGCGCCTGCTGCTGCTCTCCTCCGCTCCGCTGTGGATGCACGAGATCCTGCTGCTGTTCAGAAGAAAGTAGTCCGAATTTGAAATTACCGGTCACAGCGGAATAAAAGTTGTGGCCGGTTCTTTAAGTGTAAAAACTATGACTGTATATTTACTGAAAAAGAAAAAGGGGCGCGTATACAGGTCTGAGCAGTGCTTTGCGGCTCTTGCGGATGAGCAGGGGCTTGCCGCGGCCGTTCTGACGCACGACGCCGCGGGAGCTCCCGTGCTCGAAGGCGCGGACGCCCCGCGGATATCCATAAGCGACACAAAGAACTTCTGGGCCTGCGTCCTGTCCGAAAAAACGCCTGTCGGTATAGATATCGAGGAAGCGCGGCAGATAAAGCCCAATATCGCCCGAATGCTGCACAAAAAAGAACAGGAATATATTTCCGCCCTCGAGCCCGGATCGTCGGAATGGCGGGGCGAATTTCTGGCCATATGGACCCGCAAGGAAAGCTATATGAAGTACTGCGGCGAGGGGATGAAGATCGGTTTTGATACATTCTCCGTCATCGGCGAAGATCTGTCCTATGCGGACAGAACGTCTGCCAAGGATCACCCGGAAGGATATCTGACCGGGTTTGAAGCCTACGGCCTGACTGGGGCTCTCTGTGCGTCTGAACCCATTGACGGAACAGATATCCGGACCTTCGAATACGAAGGACTTATGCCCAAGCCGGCGCTGGAGAAGGCGACGGACCTGCTGGCGGAAAAGGACTATCTGCAGGCCGCGCTCTCGGCAAAGCTTAAAAGCCTGGGCTATTCCGCGGAAGAGGCGGAAGGCGCGGCCGCGGAGCTTAAGGGCCGCGGTTACCTCGACGACGAACGTGTCGCCTTAAATTACGCAGGAAAAGCCATGGAGGCTGGAAAAGGCGCGGCCCGCATAAAGACCGAGCTTCTTCAGAAGGGCGCTGATAAAAGCGTCGTCGAAAAAGTGCTGGCCGAACTGTCCGAAAGCAGCGAAGAAAGCGAATCGGAACGCGCCCGCGCCGCGATAGCCGGGATGCGTCACGATTCCGAAAAAGACCTGGCCCGCATCGGCCGCAGGCTCGCGTCGCTCGGCTACCCGCCGCACATCATTTACGACATACTGGGAGACCTCAGAAAAAATACGCCGGACGACTGACGTCCGGCGTTTTGCTATATTTCCCTGTCATGCATCGATTTCAGCAGGCGCCTGCTTTATGTGTTCGCGTCTTCGACTCCGTCAAGAGACGGCGAAGAGAGCGCGCGGATCTGGTTTAAACGCTCTATATACTGATCGAATCCGATAGATGATTTCATAATGACGGTTTCCTCTCCGGGATGATTGGAAAACTTCTAAAAAAATGTTAAAGTAGTTTTAATATCATGTCAAGGGTCGGCGCGGGTGACCGGCCGTCAACTTATGACCGCAAAACATAAAGTGATTTTCAGGGAGAAAGATATGATTTCAGAGACCCTTCTTAAAAAATACGCGGCGCTGATCGTCAGCACCGGCGCGAACGTCCAGCCTAGTCAGGTGGTCGAACTGACCGTTTCCGTGGAGCAGCACGGGTTTGCGGCTCTGATCATGGAGGCCTGTTACAGGGCCGGGGCAAAGAAAGTTAATGTGAACTGGATCTCTGAAGACCAGGACCGCCTGAATCTGCTCTACGCGGACGAGAAAGTGCTCTCCGAAGTCCTTCCGTGGGAGGAAGCTAAATTTAAGCAGATGGCTGAGGACCGGCCCTGCCGGATATTTATAGAATCGGATGACCCGGACGCCGGCGCCTATCTTCAGGAACGGAACCTGGGCTGAATAGACCCAGGAATTCAGCGCTGTATCCGGACTGCTGCGGATTGACAAAAAGAGGAAATTAATATATACTATATCCATAAATTGGTATTTAATAACGATCTGAAGGCTGTAAAATGGCGAAAAAAGCTGATACCGTGTTCGTCTGTCAGGAATGCGGCTACGAAAGCCCGCGCTGGATGGGGAAGTGCATCTGCGGCGCGTGGAATTCGTTCGTAGAAGAAAAAGTACATAAAGAGACTGAAGGCGCGTCCCGCGGGCGCAGGCAGTCCGGCAGGGACTCTTCCGCAAAAAGCGCCGCTCCGGTCAGGGCTTCCGAGATAACTTCGTCTCAGGCCGGCCGTGTGGATACCGGGATCGGCGAGCTGAACCGCGTGCTCGGCGGAGGGCTCGTGCAGGGATCCCTTGTCATGATCTCCGGCGAACCGGGCATAGGCAAATCCACCCTCATAATCCAGGCCGCCGCGCATATTTCGCGTACCGTGGGCACCGTGCTCTACGTTTCCGGCGAAGAGTCGGCGGAACAGATAAAGATGCGGGCCGACAGGGTCTGCGGCGGGCCGCTGGACGATCTTTACATACTCGCTGAAAACGAGATGGGCGCCGTGCTCGAGGCCATAGACCGCCTGGATCCAAAATTCCTCATAATAGATTCCATTCAGACCGTTTACTCGGACGAGTTCGAGTCCGCGCCCGGATCGGTGTCGCAGGTCAGGGCTGTCGGAAATATACTGCTGAGCATAGGAAAAGGACGCGGCATCCCTGTGTTTATCGTGGCGCACGTCACCAAGAGCGGCGAGCTTGCCGGCCCGAGGATAGTCGAGCACATGGTTGACGCTGTGCTGCAGTTCAACGGCGAGCGCAGCCAGGACCTCAGGATACTGCGCGCCGTAAAGAACCGCTTCGGCACCACCAGCGAGATAGGCGCGTTCGAGATGCGCGAGGAGGGCCTGGCGGAGATCGACAATCTTTCCGGAAGTTTTCTGGAGGGGCTTGACGAAAGCTCCGAAGGCGCCGTCGCGACGGCCGTCTACGAGGGCACAAGGCCGCTTCTGCTGGAGATACAGGCGCTCACGGCCGCTACCAATATAGGCTTTGCGCGCCGCACCGCCATAGGCATCAACGCCAACAGGCTCAGCATGATAATCGCCGTCCTGGAGAAAAAGAGCGGAATGACCCTCATAAACCGCGACGTCTACGTCAATATAGTCGGCGGACTGCATCCCGAAGGCACCACGACGGACCTTGCCGTCGCCGTGGCCGTCTGGTCCGCGGAAAAAGGCGTCAGGATATCTCCCGACACGTTGTATATAGGCGAGATAGGCCTTACCGGAGACCTTCGCCCCGTCATGAACGCCGAAAAGCTGGTAAAAGAGGCAGCCCGCATGGGCTTCAGCAGAGTCGTTCTGCCAAAGCGCAGCGCGGAAAGGCTGCAGAACGTTCCGGGCAGCATAAAACTGATCCCCGCAACGTCGCTTGCTGACGCAATATCCACCGCTTCTTCACAGAGTCAACACAGGGGCTGACTATAATCAATAAAACGGAGGACAGCACAATGGCTAAACTGTTAATTGTAGACGACGAGGAAAAGATCCGCGCTGTCATACGCGAATACGCGCACTTCAATCATTACGAGACAGCTGAGGCGGAGGACGGGATGCAGGCCGTCAATATGTGCCTCAACGAGGATTTCGACCTCATCATAATGGATATAATGATGCCCAAGCTCGACGGCTACGCCGCTGTAAAGGAGATCAAAAGGGAAAAGGACATACCTGTGATCATGCTCTCCGCGCGCGGCGAGGAATACGACAAGCTCTTCGGATTTGAGCTGGGAATAGACGATTACGTCGTAAAGCCGTTCAGCCCCAAGGAGCTTATGGCAAGAGTCGCCGCGGTGCTCGCGCGCAGGAACGTCGCGTCGGACGGAAAGCTGCCGGCGGTCCTTAAATCCGACGGGCTCGTGGTCAATACGGATTCGAGGACTGTCACCGTGGACGGTGAAAAGCTCGACCTCACTCTTAAGGAATACGAGATCCTTGTCTATCTTATGCAGAACAGGAACATCGCCCTGTCCCGCGAGCGCATGCTGCAGGACATCTGGGGCTACGATTTCTTCGGCGACGACAGGACCATAGATACCCACATCAAGAACCTCCGCGGAAATCTCGGCCCGTACAGGGACAAGATCTCGACCGTCCGCGGAATCGGCTACAGGTTTGAAGACTGAAAATGGCTTCGTCAGACGGCAGAAAAAACACTAACAGAAAATTTGACACAAAAAGCCTGAGGTTCAAACTGACCCTCGCTTTTGTGCTGTTTACGCTGCTTCTGATGGGGAGCATGTGGCTGATGCAGACTGTGTCCCTGGAGGCCTACTACCAGCGTTCCATGGAAAAGAAGACTGAACTTGCCATTAAGGGTATAAGCCAGATCTATTCCAATGACGCCGGTCTGGACATGGAGACTTTTTCCAGGGAGCTTGTCAATCTTTCAAATTCCAACGATATTTATTTTTACATCGAAGACGAAAGCCATACCTACAGCATCACATCGAGAGATTTTTCCTCACGCGGAAGGTTTTTTGCCGCCACGGAGAGGATAGTCGCGCTGGCGAGGGACAATCTCGCGGCGAACGACGGCAAGGAGACCTCCTTCATAATGAATGAGCCAGACGGTTCCAAGATGGTAGTCCGCGCCGCCCGGGTCGAGAGCCCCTACAGGGATACCATCTATCTGTACGCCATCGCCGCCCTGACCCCTCTGGGCCCGACGGTCTCAATACTTTCTTCGCTCCTGATGATAGCCACCATCGAGGCTATATTCCTCGGCGGCCTGTTTGCGCTGCTGTATTCAAAGCGCTTCACGAGGCCTATCTCCGTCATGAACACGCAGGCCAAGGAGCTCGGAAAGGGCAACTACGACGTTCATTTTGACTGCGACTGCGGCTTTACCGAGGTCGACGAGCTCGCGGAGACCCTGAACAACGCCGCGGAGGAGCTCGGGAAGTCCAACGCGCTGCAGAGGGATCTTCTGGCTAACGTGTCGCACGACCTGCGCACGCCGCTGACCATGGTAAAATCCTACGCCGAGATGATACGCGATATTTCAGGCGACGACAAGGAGCGCCGCGACGAACACCTCGGGGTCATTATCGAGGAGGCCGACCGCCTCAGCGACCTCGTAGGGGATATACTCCTGCTTTCCAAGATACAGTCCGGCACGATGGAATTCGATATCAAGCCTTTCGAAATACAGGCCGCCGCAGGCAGCGTCATCGCCACTTACAAGGTCATGGAGCAGGAAAATTACGAATTCGTGACCCGCGGAATGCCCTGCAGCATTATCGTAAACGCGGACGAGAGCCGCATTCAGCAGGTATTTTCCAACCTCATCTCCAACGCGGTGCGCTACAGCAAAAAGGACGGCGGAAAGATCACCGTCGCGTTTGAGCGCGTTGCCCGGGACAAGGTCAGATGCTCGGTCTCCGACAACGGTATAGGCATTGCGGAAGAGGATATCGACTCCATCTGGAACAGGTACCAGAAAGCCAGCAGGCAGAACCAGCGCGCCGCGAACGGAAGCACCGGCCTCGGCCTTTCCATAGTCAGGGAGATACTCGAACGCCACGGAGCGGAATACGGAGTCTATAGCAAAGTTGGAGAAGGTAGCACATTCTGGTTCGTTTTGAGTGCTGATTTTGAAAATTTGTAAAAATATGAAATATTTCATTTTTTCATATTGACATGCTATTACTACTGTGATATATTTCATTATTTTCTCTTTGACTTTTTTGTTTTGACCCCCTATAATAAACATGCAGGAGGTCTGATGAATGTTTGGCATAGGCGATAAAGTCGTGTATCCGATGCACGGCGCCGGGACAATTGAAAAGATCGAAGAGAAGACTGTTCTCGGCGAATCAAGGAAGTATTACATACTTCGCGTGCATCACGGGAACATGCAGGTCATGGTACCCGTAAACGGCAGCGATCAGGCAGGGCTCCGCAACATCGTCGACGAATCCGTCATACCGGAGGTCATAGAAGTCCTCGGCGCGGAATCAACGCCAATGGACGAAAACTGGAACCGCCGAAACCGCGAGAACATGGAGCACCTTAAGACCGGCGACATAAAAGAAGTCGCGGCGGTGGTCCGCAATCTTACCAGAGTGGACCGCGTCAAGAAGCTGTCTACCGGAGAGAAAAAGCTCCTCATAAACGCCAAGCGCATCCTGTCGAGCGAAATTTCCTTTGTAAAGCTCGAGGACGAGGAGAAGATAACAGCGATGATCGAGCAGGCGATCTGACGGTCGCCGCTTCATTTTTATATATAAAATAACTGCAAAAGGAGGTCTTTTTCTTTGTTAAAAAAGGTATTCCGTGTGGTCATCACCCTCTGCGGAATGCTGTTTGGTTACGGAGTGTCGCAAATCATCCTGGAACTGGCTCTTCCTGCGATCGGCCTGGAAATGGCTAAAGTCGAGAGCTGGATCTTCGGCGCATGCCTCATTATTTTATTCGGACTTATATTTTTCAAATTATATCCGGCACTCGAGAAACTTTTCAGCAAAACAGAGAGTACGATCAACACTTCTATTTCGCGTATTCCCGCGAACGATCTTGTCGCGGGCGGAATAGGACTCGTGTTCGGCCTGGTCATAGCTTATCTGCTGTCCCAGATCGTTTACAGCATCAGAGTCCTTCAGACCGCGTACATCAGCACCATACTCTCTGTGCTCATCTATATCTTTTTCGGGTTTATGGGCGTCACCGCCAGTAAAAGAGTGGCGACGGAGGTCATCAGGCTTATGCCGCAGGGGCGCGTTTCAGCTCCGGGCGAGCCGCGCGCCGCAGCGCCCAAAAAGAACAAGGGCAGGGGCTCTGCCCCGAAGGTGCTCGACACCAGCGTAATAATCGACGGGCGCATCGTGGACATCCTCAAGACAGGCTTCATAGAAGGGGAGATAGTCATCCCCGATTTTGTGCTTGTTGAGCTGCGCCACATCGCGGATTCCTCTGATTCGCTCAAGCGCAACCGCGGACGCAGGGGCCTGGACATCCTCAATCACATCCAGGACGCCTACGGGGTCGATATATACGAGACCGCAGGAGACAAGAGCCTTGAGGAGATCCCCGAGGTCGACGTCAAGCTGCTGAGGCTTGCCCAGAACATCAAGGGCTGCGTCGTGACCAACGATTTCAATCTCAACAAGGTCGCGACCATACAGGGCGTCAAGGTCCTGAACATCAACGACCTCGCCAATGCCCTCAAACCGGTCGTCCTGCCAGGCGAGAGCATGCAGATATTCCTCGTCAAGGAAGGCAAGGAGTACGGGCAGGCGGTCGCTTATCTCGACGACGGAACTATGATCGTCGTTGAAAACGGGCGCCAGTATATAAGCCAGACGATCAACGTCACCGTGACCAGCGTGCTGCAGACTTCCGCGGGGCGCATGATCTTCGCCAGACCGGCCGTGTAGGTGAGCGGCATGTCTGTTATATCAGTTGTCATCGCGGCCGCGGGCGCTTCGAGGCGCATGGGAGGCGGCATCCCCAAGCAGTACAGGATGTGCGGCTCCGAACCCGTTCTCGTAAAGTCCTGCAGGGTTTTTTCCGAAGATCCCCGCGTAAATTCCATCGTCGTCGCGGTTCCCGAGGGGGACGAGAGCTATGTTCTTGAGCTGCTCGAAAAATACCGGGTAGGCAAGGTCCTCTTTGTCGTGTCGGGAGGCGCCGAACGCAGGGATTCTGTCGCCGCGGCGCTGAGCCTCTGCCCGGAGGATTCCGACTTTGTGCTGGTGCATGACGGCGCCAGGCCGTTCGTTTCTCCGGACGTTACGGGACGCGTCATAGACGTTCTGGAAAACGGGGCGGAAGGAGCTGTTCCCGGGGTCACGCCGAAGAACACCATCAGGACCGCCGCGCAGACGCTGGACCGCTCTCTTCTCTACGAGGTCCAGACGCCGCAGGGCTTTCGCTATTCCAC
>JAFYFK010000006.1 GCA_017543805.1 Bacillota bacterium
AGGACAGGCATAAGCAGGATCGCCGGCAGCAGGGACAGGAGAAGGAATACCGCCGCCGTGCCCGGGACGGGTGACAGGTCGCCGCCGCGGTTCTTCACGCAGTTGACCGTATAGGAGACTGTCGCAAGCACCGTCACGCCAAGCGAAAAGATCAGGCCGAACAGATACTTCGAACGCACTATCGTTTTGGGTGAGAGCGGAAGCGTGTCCGCGTAATCCATCCAGCGTTCCTTTTCGTCATAGCTCAGGATGCTGATAGGTACTATGCCGCCCATCATGCATGAATACGCGTGGTAGAAGCTCGCGTTTTCGTTGAGCGCTCCGACAAGCAGGAAGATCAGAATGACGACCCAGGAAATGCGGAAATATGTCTTCATCATGTACATGTCCTTGCGGATCAGACCCTTCATGGCTATACCTCCTTTACCATCACGACGAACAGATCTTCCAGATTTACCGGGCTGAGTTCCCAGTTCTCCGGAACAGCGCTGCGCTTGACGACCGCGCTGACGCCGTATATGCTGTCGGAACTGCCTATGACCGCCTGCGGGTCGAGCGCCTCGAAGTCTTCTTTTCTGCAGTGCAGCACGCCGTATTCCTCCATGAGCGCGTCTTTCTCCTCGAAGACCATAAGCCTGCCGTTGTGCAGGAAGGCTATGTAGTCGCAGACCTTCTCCAGGTCGCTGACGATGTGCGAGGACAGAAGGACGGAGTGCTTTTCTTCGCGGGTGAAATCCATAAGCATGCTCATGACCTTGTCTCGCGCCACCGGATCCAGGCCGTTGGTGGGCTCGTCCAGGATCAGCATTTTCGCGCCGTGCGACATCGCGACGGCAATGCCGAGCTTCATCCTGTTGCCCTGGGACAGTTCCTTGTACTGCTTGTTGAGCGGCAGGTCCATTTTTTCGGCAAAGCTGCGGAAGGCTGCGCTGTCCCAGCGGGCGAATATGCCGCTCATTATTTTTTCGACCTGATTGCCGGTCAGACATCCGGACAGGCCGGGCTCGCCGAGCAGGATTCCGATGTCTTCCTTAAGAGAAGCGATGTCCCCGTCAGTCTTCTGGCCGAAGATCTCCACCTCGCCGCCGTCCCTGGGAATGATGTTAAGGGCAGCTTTGATGGTCGTTGTCTTTCCCGCGCCGTTTTCACCGATCAGGCCAAGGATGCAGCCTTCCGGCAGGGTCAGATCGACACTATCCAGCGAAAAGCCTTCGTAGCGCTTGGTCAGGCCTCTAATTTCCAAAGCATTCATTTAATCCTCCTTCATAAGGACCAGCATTTCCTGCAGGTCTTCCATTGTCAGCCCGCTCAGGGCGGCAAGCCGGTGGACCTGCCTCAGGTGTTCCTCGATCTTCTTAAGGTTCTCCTCGCGCATCAGCTGCGGATCGCGGGGCGCCACGTAGCTTCCCTTGCCGGGCATCGTATATATGAACCCCTCTTGTTCCAGTTCTTCGTAAGCCCGCTTGGTGGTTATGACGCTGATGCGAAGGTCCTTGGCGAGACTGCGGATGGAAGGCAGTGCCTCGTCCTCCGCGAGCGACCCGTCCAGGATCTGCTTTTTGATCTGCGTGACTATCTGATCGTAGATAGGCGCGCCGCTTTTATTGTCTATAAGGATGTACACGTGTATATAGCTCCTTTACTGTTCATATACAGTATATACAGTATGCACGGATTGTCAAGACAGTTTTTCAGAAAGTTATAGGATCGGGTCATCCGCAAATAAAAAGGGGTGGCCCGGATAGCTCACCCCAATACCCGCGGGCTGCGGTCTTGCTTTGCAGCCCTGCATAGACGGCAGCAAGGATCCTTCTGACGAAGAGGCTTTACTAAAGGAATCCGCCGTCGCCAATACTATATAATAAAAACCAAATAATGTCAAGAAATAAATGGGAAAAATGTGCTCGTTCATCCTGCGCCCGCAGCTCCGCAAAATCCGCCGGAAAGCTTGAATTTGCTATTGTCTCTAAATGTGATATAATCATATATCTATGATTAAAAGCATATTTCGTTTTATAATCCGTTTCATACTGAAGCTGATACCTGCCGCGGTCTGCCTGGCGGCGCTGGTCGCCCTGCTGCCGCTGGTGCCCTACGAGACCACGAACATCGGGGTCAAGGACAGCGAGAGCTTTGAGATGAGCTTCATTATGAACGACATATATGTGGACGGGGAGCGCTTTGACAATTACAGTCTGGAAAAAGCCGTGACCGTTACGGATGACGGGGAGGTCCTGATACCCGTGACCACGGAGTTCCTGTACGCGCTCGGAATACGCTACCGCGAGGATCCCGAACGGCACATCCTGGCATTTCGCCGCGAGGATCCGGACAGGAGCAGGCTTCGCAGCGATTACGGCAGGCTTGTAAACGATTACTTTTTTGATAAGTTCAGCGCAGAGAGTTCAGATGACCCGGACCTGATGATCGTAAGCTGCGAGCATTTCAGCGACGTAATGCGCGTAGACCTCAGAAGCGACAAGAGCCGCCGGGACTATTTCGTAAAGGAATGGCTGGCAAAGAACCTTGACGGCTTTGAGGATCTTGCGGGGCCGAAGATCAGGATACTGGACTACCAGGGCGAGGGCTTCCTGACCGGCAGCGACGGCACCCTGTGGTTTTCCGAAAAGCTGCTTAAGCTTCTTGGAATAACCGTCTGGAACGACAAGCTGGCCGGCGTCTGGATCAGCACCGACCCGGATCATCACGCGATGGCCGCCGAGAGGGCGGAGGCAGTCGCCTGGAAAAACACCATCGCGGAATGGATAATGAAAAACAACAGGAAGCTCAGCTACGATGAGGCTGTTTATTATGAATACCTCTTCCGGCACGCGGCGACCGTCTACGGGCTGGATGAGCTTATAGTGATAGGAGTCGCGAGGGTCGAGAGCAACTTCCAGGCCGACGATTATTACGACGGCGCGCTGGGTCTGATGCAGACGCTTGTAAAATACGCCGGCAACTACGGTTACACGCGTGAAATGCTCCTGGACCCGCATCACAGCCTGCATCTAGGCTGCATGTACCTGCGCGACCGCTTCCATCTGTACGATAATGACGCCGTTTTTGCGCTCACGGCGTATAATCAGGGCGTGGGGACAGTACAGAGCGGAAATTACTCCCTCGGTTACGCGAGGAAAGTCCTCGGCTACAGAGATACTCTGCAGAAGCTTTTAGATGAAGCCGGAGCAAAGATTTAAAAATGTACAAAGTCAAACTCGAACAATTTGAAGGGCCGATGGACCTGCTCGTATATCTGATCGAGCACGCCCGCATGAGCATCTACGACATCAGGGTCTCCGAGATCACCGCGCAATACCTCGACTACATAGCCGAGATGAAGCGCCAGGACGTTGCGGTCACCCAGGAATTTATGGTGCTCGCGGCGGAGCTGATAGAGCTCAAGTCCAGGATGCTGCTTCCGGGCAGCGATGAGCCTTCGGAAGCCCTCGGCGAAGAAGATCCCCGCAGCCCGCTCGTCGCGAGGATACTCGAATACAAGCAGTTTAAGGAAGCCGCGTCCTTCCTTGCGGAGCAGCAGGAAGCGACCGAGCATATTCATACAAAGCCGCAGGAAGACATATCGCGCTATACGGATGACCCCGACGAACTGCTCAAGTCCGACCTCGAAAAATTCGCGGCGGCGTTCAGGGCGTTCCTCTTCAGAAAGCAGCGCCTCGGCGAAATGCGCCGCACCTACGAAAGGATCGAGCGGCAGCGCATGAGCATAGAGACCAGGATCTCGCAGATCCGCGAATTCTTCACCAGAAGAAAGAAGAAAAAGCTGATGTTCTCCGAGATGGTAGAGGAGGATCCGAGCCGCTTCAACAAGGTCATCACCTTCATGTCTCTGCTGGAGATGCTCAAGGACAGGCGCGTAAAGGCGGAACAGAAAAAACGCTTCGGAGATATAGCCGTAAGTCTTACGGAGGAACAAAACTGATGGCACACGAAAATATAAAATCCGCGGTCGAATCGCTGCTCTTCGTATGGGGCGACCCTCTGGACGCGCGCACCCTGGCTGACCTGTTCAATATCCCAGTCAGCGACATGCTCCACATTATGCGCGACATGATGGACGAATACGAAGACCGGGGCAGCGGGCTCCGGATCAGGGAGATGGACAAAACGTTCCAGCTCTGCACCAATCCAGAAAACGACGATTATGTGCAGAAGCTCTGCACGCCCGTAAAGGAAAAGAGACTGTCGCAGCCGGCGCTCGAGGTGCTGGCGGTCATCGCGTACAAGCAGCCCGTGACCAAAGCGCAGATCGACGCTGTGCGCGGGATCAAGAGCGACCGCGTGCTTGAAGGGCTCATGAAGAAGGAACTCGTCGAGGAAAAAGGCCGCAGCAGCGCTATAGGAAGGCCCATACTCTACGGTACCACGAAAAAGTTCCTTGCCCTGTTTGGATTTGAAACGCTTAAGGATCTTCCGGTCCTTGATGACGTCGACGATATGCTAATGATGGAAGATCTGGACCCCGAGGACATCCCGACGGGGCAGATAGCGCTGGAGATCGGTGATGAGGCTTAACAAATACATCGCGCAGGCAGGGATATGTTCCCGCCGCAAGGCCGACGAGCTTACAGAGGCCGGAAAAGTAAAGATAAACGGCGCGGTCTGCAGGCAGCTCGGCTACGACGTGCAGGACGGCGACGTGGTCGTCGTCAACGGGCAGACCATCGGAAAACCGGAAAAGCATGTATATTACATGCTCAACAAGCCGGTTGGCTACATTACGACCAACGACGACGAAAAAGGCCGGCCCACCGCGACCAGCCTTCTCACGGACGTCACAGCGCGGGTATTTCCCGTGGGGCGCCTCGACGCCAACACCAGCGGCCTGCTGATACTGACCAACGACGGGGAATTCGCCAACGCGGTGGCGCATCCGTCGCACAGGATAGAAAAGACCTACATTGCAGTGGTAAACGACCATGTGAGCAACGACGCTCTCTGGGATCTCAGAAACGGCGTCGACATAGGCGGTTACAAGACCCGCCCGGCAGTAGTCAATATGATCGCCAACGAGAGTCATGCCGCTAAGCTCGAGATTATAATAAGCGAAGGAAAGAACCGCCAGGTCAGGCGCATGTTCGAGGCAGTGGGGCTTAAGGTGCTGCAGCTGGAACGCGTCGCTGAAGGACGCCTGCAGCTTGGGAGACTCAAGCCCGGAAGCTACAGAAAGCTCAGCCCGGCGGAGGTCGAATATCTGAAAGGCGAAAGCAAATGAACAGTCCTATGGGAGTGATCGGGGGCATGGGCTCCGAGGCGAGCAAGGTCTTTTATGAGATGGTCATAAAGCGCACGCCCGCAGCGCGCGACCAGGATCATATAAATTTTATCCTTCTTAACCATGCGGACATGCCGGACCGGACCGCGGCGATCAAAGCCGGGGACAGCTCCGAAAGCGCAAAGGAAGTCCTCCGTCTTCTTAAGGAGGACGCGCTCTTTTTGCAGAATGCCGGCTGCAGGGCTTTTGTTGTGACCTGCAATACCGCGCATTATTTTGTGCATAAATTTGAAAAAGAGCTCGATATTCATTTTATCTCCATGATACGCGAGGCCGCGGACGAGATGGCGCGGCGCTTCCCGGGAGGGCGCATAGCAGTTCTCGGAACTGACGGCACGCTCTCGACCGGGCTGTACCAGGATGCGCTGGCGGAGCGCGGGCTCTGCGGAGAAGGTCTCGACGCGGAAGGGCAGGCCGCGGTGATGTCTCTTATTTACGACTGTGTTAAGGCCGGAAAGCCCGCCGATCCGTCATTGCTCTCCCTCATAGACGAAAAAGTGCGCGGCGGATCTTATGATTCCGCGCTTCTGGCATGCACCGAACTTTCCGTTCTTAAGGAAGAAGGAGTTTTCGACAGCCATTATGCCGACGCTATGGATGTACTGGCGAGGCGTTTTGTCGGATTCGCGAAATAATAATGCGTTTTATGCGTTTTTGAGCATAGAATTATTTTCCGAAAGGCCGTAAAAACCGAAAAAATTTCGGCGGCCTTTTTTCGTGGAAACTGAACCGCGTTCTGTTTTTTCAAAAAGTTTTCCACAGGCTGTGCAATATGATAATTTAGGCTTTCCGGCGATTTTTCTCTTTTTTTCCCCAGTTTGCCGCATGAGTTTTCCCCAAAAGGCTGTGGAAAACTTAAAAGTCCGAAACATCAGTAATTGCAAGGACTGCACGATTTCCAAATTTAGTCAAGAAGAAAGTTTTCCACAGAAACCCGTCTTTTTTCATTAATATTTTCTTAAATACGCATTTATCAAGGCTTTCACGGTTTTCCACAGAAAGCAAGAGAAAAAAATCAAAAATTTTTACGGATTTTTTGATTCGCATATCCTGCTGCTTTTATACAAACATCATATGGATGGTAAAACCTGTTAAATAAGATGCGGGTCACTGCGCAGCGTATTTCAATTCTTGTCCGCTCCGCATTGCGGCAGGGCTGTAAATATGGTATGATACTTTAGTTTGGAGTAAAGGAAAAAGAACATGTTTAAGAAACTCGATTTCATACTTGAAAAATACGATGAGCTCGGCCGCCTTGTGTCCGACCCGGAAGTAATAGCTGACCAGCAGCGCTGGCAGAAGAGCATGCGCGAGATGGGCGACATGGAGCCCGTCGTTCAGAAATACAGGGAGTACAAGCGCAACGAGGAAGAACTCGAAGGCGCAAAGGAAATGCTCAACGAGCCCGGCCTTGACGACGAAATGCGCGAGATGGCCAAGATGGAGCTCTCCGAGTTGGAGGATAAAAAGGAAAAGTTTGAGCAGGAGCTTAAGATCCTTCTCCTTCCCAAGGATCCCAACGACGAAAAGAACGTCTACGTCGAACTGCGCGCCGGCACCGGCGGCGAGGAAGCGGCACTGTTCGCGTCGGATCTGCTGCGCATGTATACGCGTTACGCGGAGCGCAGGGGCTGGAAGACGGAGCTTACCGACGTCAACGACACGGGAATCGGCGGTGTCAAGGAAGCTGTGCTGCGTATAATCGGCCGCGGAGCTTACTCCAGACTCAAATACGAGAGCGGCGTGCACCGCGTGCAGCGTGTCCCCGAGACCGAAAGCTCAGGCCGCATCCATACCTCGGCCGCGACAGTCGCTATCATGCCTGAAGTCGACGACGTGCAGCTGGACCTCAAGTGGGAAGACATCCGCGTGGATACCTTCCGTGCCAGCGGCCACGGCGGCCAGTACATAAACATGACGGACTCCGCCGTCCGCCTTACCTACCTCCCGACAGGGACCGTGGTAAGCTGTCAGGACGAAAAGAGCCAGCTCAAGAACAAGGAAAAAGCCTTTAACGAACTCAAGAGCCGCATCTACGCCGACATGCTGCAGAAGCAGCACGACGAGCAGGCTGCTGAACGCAAGGGGCAGATCGGCAGCGGAGACCGCAGCGAACGCATCAGGACCTACAACTTCCCGCAGGGAAGGGTCACCGACCATCGCATAGGCCTTACGATATACAAACTGGACGCCTTCCTCGACGGGGACATCGACGAAGTTGTCGACGCCCTGATAACCGACGAACAGGCCGAAAAGATGAAGAATCTGTAGGCGCAGAGGATTGGAAACAAAATACCTTAGCACAAGTAAAGAAGATATAGAATTCGCGGCGGAGATAATACGCGGAGGCGGGCTGGTGGCTTTCCCGACTGAGACCGTCTACGGGCTCGGCGGAGACGCATTAAACGCCGGAGCGTCCGCAAAGATCTACGCGGCAAAGGGCAGGCCGTCCGACAATCCGCTTATAGTTCACATCGCGGACATCGAAGAACTGGACGGGCTGGCAGCCAAAGTGCCGGAAGAGGCTGTAAAGCTGGCAGAGGCCTTCTGGCCCGGTCCGCTCACCATGGTGCTTCCCAAAAAGGACATTGTTCCGGATGCTACCACCGGCGGGCTTAAGACCGTAGCGATACGCATGCCTCAGGGCGAGGCCGCGCAACAGCTTATAAGGCTTTCCGGCGTTCCCATAGCGGCGCCGAGCGCCAATACGTCGCAGCATCCCAGTCCAACGGCATGGGAGCATGTAAAGCACGACCTTGACGGAAACATAGACGCGGTCGTCTGCGGCGAAAAATGCGAAGGCGGCATAGAATCCACGGTGCTCGACATGACGGATCCTGCTCACCCGCAGATCCTGAGGCCGGGGCTTATTACGCCGGAGGA
>JAFYFK010000081.1 GCA_017543805.1 Bacillota bacterium
CGGGTTCCTTGGTGCGGTCGAGTACGGCGATCTTCTTTACGGTCTTGGGCAGGACCTTGAGCAGGTTCTTGGGGGACCACGGTCTGTAGAGGCGGACCTTTACGAGGCCGACTTTTTCGCCCTTTGCGAGAAGGTGCTCGAGTACTTCCTCTGCGGTCTCGCAGACAGAACCCATAGCGATGATGACGTTCTCAGCGTCGGGTGCGCCGACGTAGTCGAAGAGCTTATACTTGCGGCCGGTAGCCTTGCCGATCTCCTTCATATAGTCCTCGACGATAGCCGGGAGCTGTTCGTAGTAGGAGTTGGAAGCTTCGCGCGCCTGGAAGAAGATGTCCGGGTTCTGGGCAGTGCCGCGTACGACCGGGTGATCCGGAGAAAGGCCGCGCGCCCTGAATTCGGCAACAGCCTCTCTGTCGAGCAGCTTGTCGAATACGTCATAGTCGACGAGTTCGATCTTCTGGATCTCGTGGGAAGTCCTGAATCCGTCAAAGAAATGAACGAACGGAACTCTGCCCTTGATCGCAGAGAGATGGGCAACGCCGCCGAGGTCCATGACCTCCTGGACAGAGCTGGAGCAGAGGAACGCGAAACCGGTCTGGCGGCAGGCCATTACGTCGGAGTGATCTCCGAAGATGGACAGCGCGTGGGTAGCGACGGTACGCGCGGTAACATGGAAGACGCCGGGAAGAAGTTCGCCCGCGATCTTGTACATGTTGGGGAGCATCAGCAGGAGACCCTGCGACGCGGTGTAGGTGGTGGTGAGAGCGCCGGTCTGCAGAGAACCGTGAACAGCGCCTGCCGCGCCGCCTTCGGACTGCATCTCGACGACCTTGACGGTCTGGCCGAACAGGTTCTTCTGACCGTGCGCGGACATGTCGTCAACGGACTCCGCCATCGGGGATGACGGGGTGATGGGGAAGATGGCTGCTACATCCGTGAACGCGTAAGACACGTATGCGGCTGCGGCATTTCCGTCCATCGTTTTCATTTTTTTGGCCATATATGTTTCCTCCAAAGAATATGATGAAAATGATTTATAACAAAAATGTATTGGTCAAAATCCGAAATATTATACTATATAAGAGGTCTGATGTAAAGAACGGGACGCGGATATCTTTCTGCGTCCCGGCCATAAAATAACTTTATATGATATTCGCCATGCCCTGACAGTACCTGTTTCAGGATCAAAATCAGGCTGGCATTCTTCGGGTTTTCAGGGTATGATAAATTGTTATGAGTAATTTTGAACTTACCGCGACGGCCAGCTTCGGGCTGGAAGCTGTCGTAAAAAGAGAAATAGAAGCGCTGGGGTACGATATCACGGATTCCCGCGACGGACGCATAAGCTTTAAAGGCGACGAGCGCGCGATAGCGCGTTCCAATCTCTGGCTGCGCTGCGCTGACCGTGTATACGTAAAGCTCGGCGAGTTTCCGGCGTTTACATTCGAGCAGCTTTTTGACAGAGCCGCTGCCCTGCCCTGGGCGGACTGGATACCGGAGGACGGAAAGTTTACCGTCGTCGGGACTTCCGCGCATTCGCAGCTTCACAGTGTCCCCGCGTGCCAGAGCATAGTCAAGAAAGCTGTAGTCAGCAGCCTCAAAAAGGTTTACAAGACCGACTGGTTCTCAGAGACCGGCGCGGAATACACCATAAGGTTTATGATCCAGAAAGATCTCGTGACCCTTCTGATAGATACCAGCGGCACAGGCCTTCACAAGCGCGGATACCGCGTGCAGACAGTTGCGGCGCCGATAAAGGAAACGCTTGCCGCCGCCATGGTGCAGCTGTCGTTCTTTAAGGCCGGACGCCTTCTCGCCGATCCGTTCTGCGGCTCGGGGACCATAGCCATAGAGGCCGCGATGATCGCCAAGAACATAGCCCCCGGCCTTTCCGCCAAATTCGCGTCTGAGAGCTGGGCCTGCGTTCCCAAAGAATTATGGCAGGAGGAAAAAAAGGCCGCCTACGCTGCGATACGCAATGACGCGGACGTGCGCATACTCGCATCGGATATCGACCGTAAGGCAGTCGAAGCCGCGCGTGAAAACGCGATCGAAGCCGGCGTAGACGACTGCATCGAGTTCAGGGTAATGCCCTTTTATAAATTCGAACCGGAAGAAGACCACGGGATCATAATCACAAACCCGCCCTACGGCGAACGCATCGGCGAACAGAAACAGCTGGACAGGATATATCAGGATCTTGCCTCTCTGCTTAAAAAGGACCCGACCTGGTCGCTCTTCCTGATCACGGCGGACAAGAGCTTTGAGAAGAAATTCGGGCGCAACGCCGACCGCCGCAGAAAGCTTTACAACGGCCGCATCGAGACCTGCTACTACCAGTACCACGGGAAGAAATGATATGAATTACAGACTTGCGATATTTGACCTTGACGGAACTATCCTGGACACCCTGGAAGACCTTGCGGACGCCGTAAACTACGGCCTCAGGACTATGGGCTATCCGGAGCGGAGCATCGACGAAGTCCGCCGCTTTGTGGGAAACGGAGTAGCAAAGCTGATGCAGCGCGCGGTGCCTGCCGGAACGTCTGAAGGTGACTGCGCAAAAGCACTTGACGCGTTTAAGGAGTTTTACGCTGTACACTGTGAGGACAAGACCGGCCCCTACCCCGGAATCCACGCCCTGCTTAAAGATCTGCGCGAGGCAGGCTGCAGGACAGCAGTCGTAAGCAACAAGATCGATTCAGCGGTACAGGTGCTGATAAGAAATCAGTTCCCGGACTGTTTCGACTACGCGCTAGGGGAAGTTCCGGAATGCCGCAGAAAACCGGCTCCTGACATGTGTGAAAAGGTTCTTATGGAACTGGGCGTCGAAAAGAAAGACGCTGTCTACATAGGAGACAGCGACGTGGATCTTGAGACCGCGGCTAATTCCGGTCTCGACTGCATAGGCGTCGCCTGGGGCTTCCGCGGAACGGAATTCCTTAAAGCCCACGGTGCGGAATTCGTTGCAGAAACGACAGAAGACATTAAAAAAAGAATATTAGAGTAAATAACAGCAAAGATGTATGTGCCCGTAGAGCACATACATCTTTTTGTTCTTATTTCCCCGTATACAGATGATAATACTTTCCCTGCTGGGCGATCAGGTCGTCGTGGTCGCCGCGCTCGATGATGCGGCCGTTTTCGAGGACCATTATGGCGTTGGAATTCTGTACAGTAGACAGCCTGTGCGCGATGACGAACACCGTCCTTCCGTGCATCAGCTTGTCCATGCCCTTCTGTATAAGCGTTTCCGTGCGCGTGTCTATCGAAGACGTGGGTTCGTCGAGTATCATTACCGGCGGATCCGCCACAGCGCCTCGGGCTATCGCAAGCAGCTGGCACTGCCCCTGCGACAGCTGGCTGCCCGTCCCTGATATCACAGTGTCGTAGCCCTGCGGCAGGCGCCTAATAAAGTCGTGCGCGTTGGCCAGCTTGGCCGCAGCCATTATCTCTTCGTCAGTCGCGTCCAGCTTGCCGTAGCGTATGTTCTCTTTTATGGTGCCGGTAAACAGATTCGTGTCCTGGAGCACCATTCCGAGCGACCGCCTCAGGTCATCCCGCTTTATCTTGTTTATGTTGATGCCGTCGTAACGGATCTTGCCGTCCTCTATGTCGTAGAAGCGGTTTATCAGGTTTGTAATGGTAGTCTTGCCCGCGCCGGTGGACCCGACGAATGCGATCTTCTGTCCGGGCTTCGCGTAGAGCGAAACGTCGTGCAGCACCATCTTGTCCGGAGTGTAGCCGAAATCCACGTGTTCCATGCGCACATCGCCCTTCAGTTCGCGGTACTCGACCTCCCCGCTGGTCTTGTGCTGGTAGCGCCACGCCCATTTTCCGGTCTTCTCTCCGACCTCTTTTATATTGCCTTCTTCGTCGATCTCCGCGTTTACGAGAGTCACGTAGCCGCTGTCCTTTTCGGGTTCTTCGTCCATAAGCTCGAACACGCGCTTAGCTCCGGCAAGAGCCATGGCAACGGAGTTGATCTGCTGGGATATCTGGCTTATGGGCATATTGAAGTTCTTCGAGAGCAGCAGGAATGACGCTATCGCGCCGAGAGACAAGCCGCCGTTTCCGCTTATCGCAAGCGCTCCGCCTATCATGGCTATCAGAGCATACTTAAAGTTTCCGAGATTGCCCATCATCGGCATCAATATATTAGCGAAAGCGTTTGCCCTGGTGGTCTTTTCGCATAGCTCCTCGTTCTTTTTGTCGAATGCCTCCTTGGCCTTCTCCTCGTGGCAGAACACCATCACGACCTTCTGGCCGTTGAGCATCTCCTCGATATATCCGTTGACGTCGCCGAGGGTCTTCTGGCGCTCGCGGAAGTACTTCGCGGACCGGGCGCCTATGGTCGCGGTCAGGAAATAGATGACGAAGATCGACAGTATCTCGATGCCGGTCAGCGGCAGGCTTAGCCTGACCATGGCGACAAATATCGAAACGATGGTGACCAGCGAAGACAGCACCTGCGGGACGCTCATGGAAAGCATCTGGCGCATGCTGTCGACGTCGTTGGTGTAGCGCGACATGATATCGCCGTAGCTGTTGGTGTCGAAATACTTGACCGGCAGCTCCTGCATCTTGCCGAACATCTCGTTCCTGATGGTGTTGAGCACGCCGTGCGACGTGAGCGTAAGCAGGACGTTCATGGCGTAGCTGGATATGATGCCGCACGCGTACAGGATCGCCATGTTGCGTATAGCTATTACCAGAGGTCCGTAATCAGGGGTTGTCTGCAGCAGCAGCGGTCCGATGAAATCGTCTATGACCGTGCGGATAAACAGCGACGACCTTACGCTCACCTGCGCGTTTACGACCATGCAGACCAGCGACAGCACGAACATAACCGTATATCCGCCGCTGTGTATGTACTTTAAAAGTCTTTTTATAGTGACTCCTGAGCCCTTTTCGAAATGTATCTTTCCGCGCGTCGCGCCGTTGCCTCTGGGGCCGCCTCCTGCGGGTCCGGGGCTCTGCGGCCTTGCGGCGGGACCTGTAAACCTATTTAAGCGCATCGAAGTCACCTCCCTTCGTCTGGGAATCATATACTTCACGGTAGATGACGTTCCTCCCGAGGAGCTCGTCATGCGTTCCGATGCCGTCGATCTGCCCGTTGTTCATAACTATTATGCGGTCAGCGTCCTTTACGGAGGATATGCGCTGCGCGATTATGATCTTTGTGATCTGCGGCAGATCCTCACGGAAAGCCTTGAGTATCTTTGCTTCTGTGGCGGTGTCGACCGCGCTGGTGGAATCGTCGAGGATAAGGATCTTGGGATCAGAGAGCAGAGCCCTTGCTATGCAGAGCCTCTGGCGCTGTCCTCCGGAAACGTTCGCCCCTCCGTGCTCTATTACGCGTTCGTAGCCGCCGGGCGTGGATTCGATAAAATCGGCAGCCTGGGCAAGCTCGCAGGCGCGCTTTATCTCTTCGTCTGTGGCATGCTCGTTGCCCCAGCGAAGGTTTTCGGAGATGGTGCCGGAGAAGAGTATGTTCTTCTGAAGCACCATGGATACGCTCTTTCTGAGTGCCTGGACGTCGTAGTCGCGGACGTCCACGCCGCCGACGCTGACGCTTCCGCCCCTGACGTCGTAAAGCCTCGGGATAAGCTGCACAAAGCTGGTCTTGCCGCTTCCGGTGCCGCCGATGACCCCTATGGTCTCCCCTGACTTTATCTCAACATTGATATTCTCGAGGCAGTCCTTAGATTCTCCGTACCCAAAGCTGACGTCCTTAAAAACAATGGAACCGTCAGCGACTTCCGTAACCGGGTCCTCGGGGGAACGGATCGCAGGAACTTCTTCGAGCACCTCGGTAATGCGCTTAGCCGCCGCGCCGGCGATTACGAACATGATGATCATGTAGGAGAACATCATGAGGCTGGTGAGTATCATCTGAATGTAGGTGATGGTGTTCATCAGCTGTCCGGTGGTCATGGTCTTCGAAACGATCAGATGCGCCCCGGTCCATGAGATGAGAAGCATGCAGGTGTACATGCAGAACTGCATTATGGGAGCGCCGGCGGAGATTATGAGCTCCGCCTTTACATTCGTCCTGTACAGATCCTTTGCGACGCCACCGAACTTTTCCTTTTCGAGATCCTCGCGGACAAAGGCCTTAACGACTCTGATTCCGCGGACGTTTTCCTGTACCACCGCGTTCAGCTTGTCGTAGATCTTAAACATCTTAACGAACATCGGATGAGCGGTGCGCATCATCACCCCGAGTCCGATAATGAGCACGGGAAGTACATATACAAAAGTCATGGCGAGCGACGCGTTTACCCTGAAGGCCATGATAAGCGCAAACACGAGCATAGTCGGCGCCCTGAACGCCATGCGTATAAGCATCATGAATGCCTGCTGAACGCTGGTGACGTCAGTAGTCATGCGGGTGACAAGGCCAGCGGTGGAGAACTTGTCGATATTGGAAAAAGAAAAGTCCTGTATCTTGTGATACATGTCGTGCTGAAGATTCTTGGCGAATCCGGCAGACGCGGTCGCGGAGACCCAGCCGCCCCCGATGCCGCACATCAGCGAGCAGAACGCGAGAAATATAAGCTTAAGCCCCACGCTTCTGACGACATCCAGATTTCCGGCGTTGATCCCGAGGTCAACTATATCCGCTAGATAATAAGGTATCATGACCTCCAGCACCGCCTCGGCTATCATGAGCAGCGGGGAGAGGATCGTATATATTAAATATTCCCTGACGCAGCCGGCCAGCTTTTTTATCATTTATCCTTGCCAACCTTTCATAAAATGTGGTATAAAATACTTTGTATATTTTACAGGGCATTTGCATTTTTCTCAACGATTATATTTCCGGATATGATCGCGAAGTTTAAAATAAAGGGGTAAAAACCGTATCTTAGGGGGAAAAGATTATGAACCGTTTAAAACGTGCGGCAGCCTTGCTTCTGGCTATTGCACTTGCATTATCGATAACAGCCTGCGGCAAAAAGGAAAACGACGGCCCGGGCGGAACGCCGAACGAAGAAGCGCAGGTAATAAAAGTATTTGCGCCCAAGTCTTCCGTAGGGATCGTCAGCACCGCGGCAAACGCTTACAGAAAGTACAACGACAGCATAGTGATAGAGATCACCTACGATGACGGCGCAATGCTCGCCTCCAAGATAGAGGCCGGTTACGAGTGCGACGTATATGTGGCAGACTCCGCAGACTACCTCGACTGGCTCGACGCGGACTGCGGCTCCGAGAAGAATCCCAACGGCAACGACTGCATACTCGAAGGTTCAAGGACAGACGTATTCATCGGACCGGCAACGGTCTACAGCGAGGACGGGGAACCCTCAACGGAAGACGTCACCTACACCGCGGCGGTAATCAAGACCGGAAGATTCCCGATGGCCTCCCAGGCATTCATAGATTTTATGAGGGACGCGGCTTACGAAGAGGCCGACCAGGCTTACAAGGACTACGGATTCACAACAGTAAAATGACGTAAGAGCCCAGGCGGACAAACTGCGCTTGGGCTTTTCCATACCCAAGGCATATGAAGCTCGATCTCCTCTTTTTTCTGAACAACATACTGCTCGGCGCCGGACTGGCCATGGACGCGTTCTCAGTGTCCCTGGCAAACGGCCTGTCAGAGCCGGACATGAGCCGCGCTAGACAGTGCGCGATGGCCGGGACCTACGCGGGTTTTCAGTTCCTGATGCCCGTTATCGGATGGTTCTGCGTAAGGACCGTAGCCGAAAAGTTCGCCGCGTTCCACAAGGCCATACCATACATAGCTCTGCTGCTTCTGCTGTACATTGGCGGAAAGATGCTTCTGGAAAGCAGAGACGCCGGGAAGGAAGAGCATGCAGCCGTAAAGCTGAGTCCGGGAGATCTTGTGCTCCAGGGCATAGCCACGTCCATAGACGCGCTTTCCGTAGGATTTACGATGGCCGATTACAGCGCGGGCATGGCTCTGCTGGCAGGGCTTATTATAGCCGCCGTTACGTTTGCGATCTGCTTCGCGGGCCTTAACATAGGGCGCATGGCAGGAACAAAACTCGCAGGAAAGGCGTCTGTTCTCGGAGGGATCATATTAATAGGCATCGGTATAGAAATATTCATTAAAGGCGTATTTCTAAAATAAATAACATAACACTGTCAGAGGTTAACCAGAATGAAAACCGGATTTAAGGCATTTCTCGAAAGAAAGAACATAGTTTTTTCGGCTAAGCGCTACGGAATAGACGCGCTCGGAGCGATGGCGCAGGGTCTGTTCTGTTCCCTGCTCATAGGGACCATAATAAAGACTCTCGGCCAGCAGATCGGAGTGCAGTACCTGACGGATATCGGCACATACGCGATGGCGGTCTCCGGCCCCGCGATGGCCATAGCCATAGGCTACGCGCTGCAGGCTCCGCCGATGGTGCTCTTTTCGCTGGCTGCGGTCGGCTGGGCGGCAAACGCCGAAGGAGGAGCGGGCGGTCCGCTCGCGGTCCTTATAATCGCCATTATCGCCGCGGAATTCGGCAAAGCGGTCTCCAAAGAGACCAAGGTCGACCTGCTGGTCACCCCAGGGGTTACGATAATAATCGGCGTTGCGCTCGCCAAGCTCATTGCTCCTCCCATCGGAACGGCAGCCAACGCCTTCGGCATAATGATAGACAACGCAACAAAGCTTCAGCCCTTCTGGATGGGGATCGCTGTCTCAGTGCTCGTAGGCATAGCCCTCACCCTTCCCATCTCCTCCGCAGCCATCTGCGCCGTGCTGGGACTTACAGGCCTTGCCGGCGGAGCCGCGGTGGCAGGCTGCTGCGCGCAGATGATAGGCTTTGCGGTGATGAGCTTTAAGGAAAACCGCTGGGGCGGACTGGTATCCCAGGGTATCGGAACCTCCATGCTGCAGATGCCGAACATCATAAAGAACCCGAAGATCTGGATACCGCCTATCGTCGCGTCCGCCATCACCGGACCGATCGCTACCTGCGTATTCGGCCTCCAGATGAACGGAGCCCCCATCAATTCCGGTATGGGCACCTGCGGCCTCTGCGGACAGATCGGCGTGGTCACCGGCTGGGTCACACCATCCGAAGCCGCAGTCGCAAGAGGCGCTGCAGCAATTGCGCCGACTGCATCCGACTGGATAGGCCTCATCCTTATCTGCTTCGTTCTACCCGCTGTCCTCTGCCCCATCTTCGCCGCGCTTCTTAAGAAGATCGGCTGGATCAAAGACGGAGACATGACCCTTTCGTAGATCTCATCAACTCAAAAGCTGCCGCAAAAAACGGCAGCTTTTTATAATGCGTTCTTAATATACCCCGGCGCGGCGGCCTGCGTCAATTTCTCTGCTGGAGTTCCTCGGATATAGCTTTGAGCAATTTTTCGTAGTCGCGCACAAGGCGTTTCCAGCCCTTTTTGGCGTCCGCGGCTTCCGGTTCCTTTTTCTTAAGATCCGCAAGAGCCTGGTCGTACCTCTTATATTCTTTTTCGAGCGCCTCAGTCGAAAGGCTCAGCATAAAGGGTTTGGACCAGTTGAATCCGGTCTCGTCCGCCTCAAACGGAGAAAACAGGCTTTTTTCTTTTGAGATCGCCATAGCTATTGCCTCCTGTGCAATGAACAGATCTATCTTCCGGCCTCCGGCAGGCAGTGCATCTGCGTCCTCCCAAGAACACGGAAGCCTTCCGCTGCGCCGCAGAAGTTCCTCAGACCGAAATCAGCCGAACGAAGGCGCAGATACAGGGCTATATTTTTCGCGTCCGCGCTGCCCTCCGGGAACTGGCTCCTGTGGCATTTAAATATCGCGTCCAGCTGCCGCTGCAGCAGCCCGGGGGTCTTTACATAGCGGTTGGTGCGCGCTGTCATATAAAACGCGATCGCATCCGCCGGCGCCTTTGCGGCTCCGTAACGCCCCATTATCGCCCCGTAAGGCGCAAAATAAGCGATCCTGCGTGCGGCTTCCCCCACCCGCCTATGATCAATGTGGCATTCGCTGAACACATCAGGGTCAGGCGCGAATATCAGCTGCGCCCCGGTCTCTCCTATCGTCTGCGCGATGCCGGGAAGAAGATCCTCCGGATCGTAGAAACCTCCGTCGCAGAGCCCCAGGAAACGCACATCCGTAACTCCCAGCATCTTTGCCGAAGCGCGGGCTTCGTTCTTACGTATATCTATAAGTTCTTCCGGAGTCGTCCCTTCAGGCGCGTTTTCAAGGCCGTAACGCCCGTCAAGACAGATCAGGAACGTGACCTGTTTGCCGGCTGCGGCCAGCTTCGCGGCCGTCGCCCCGGCGCCGATCTCTATGTCGTCCGGATGCGGCCCTATAAACAGAAAACGCTCAAACTGCTCGATCTGCGGAGCCGGCGCCGCGGCTCTCAATACAAGTCCGGTAATGCTCATGCCGTCTTACCTGCCCTACGCTCTTTAAGTTCTTCGCATATGCGGTCGTATTCCGGCTCGTCAAGTTTGTAGTGGCGCAGATACAGCACATAAGTGAGTATCAGCAGCAAAGCCGGGATAACGGTCATGACCAGCAGCAGCCCTAGAGACTGCGAATGATGCACGCCGCCAAGAAGTTCGTGAATAGTGCTCAACTTTTCCGCTTCCGTAATATCCCCGGACGCCGCAGCGTTTTCCAGAGAAGATATCTGGTTCGTGTATTTAGTCACCCCTGTCAGCAGATAGGTGGCAGAAGCTATCAGCACCGTCAGCGCGGAAGCGAATTTGGTAAGGAACGGCCTCAGCGACGTGATTATGCCCTCATCGCGGGTGCCGTGGGTGTATTCGTTGTATTCTACAGTGTTTATTACAGAGATCATAAGGATCAGGTAAAAGCCGTACTGTCCGAAATTGGCCAGCATATATCCGAGGGTGATCAGGATGAACTTAAGATCCATGCTTCCGAGCATTACCGCTCCGCTGCGGAGAGCAAGCGCGGGGATGATCATCAGCGCGTAACCGGCCATGGACACAAAGAGCAGCCTTAACATAAGAGGCTTTCTGTGTACTTTCCGGGAAATTGCCGGATAGAAGATCATCAGCAGCGCAGTAACGGACATCCCGACGGTCGTGAAGAGCGAATACAGTCCGCCTTCGTAACCGAATTCAAAGTAGATATAGGTCGAGCCAACGCCGGACATCACTATGCCGTTCCCGACCTCATGGATAAGGAAGATGAGCGCTATCCACAGCAGCTGGTCGTTGCCGGTTATAGTACCCCAGATCTTTTTAAAGCTTACCGGAGGGACAGGCTCGTTATTGTAATCGCGGTTTTCCTTTACGCCGAAAAGCGTAAAGCAGAGGAACGCGGGACAGATTATCGCTATTATAAGGGCAATGCGCCCGAACGCCACGCTTGTGCTTCCGCCTATGGCGCTGCCTCCGGTCGTAAACATCGGAATGAGTATGCCGGCAGTTGTGCCGCCGATCCCGGCAAAGAGCGTAGTGCGGGCTGTAAACGCGTTGCGGGCGTCCCCGTCGGAACTCAGCGCAGGGATCATGCCCCAGTAGGAGATGTCGCCCATAGTATAGGTGATGCTGTAGAGGAAATAGATGAAGCCGAAGAACCAGACGAATTTCCAGCCCTGGAGTTTTGTGTTGAACGCAGAATAGATGACCGCCGAGGTCGTAAACATGCCGATCACGATCCACGGCTTAAATTTTCCCCATCTGGTGCGGGTGCTCTCGATTATATTGCCCATTATTGGGTCGTTGAGAGCGTCAAATATACGCGCCGCGAACATTATTGCCGTGATCGCGGAAAGCTGAGCTGCGGTCAGTTCCCTCGTAAACAGAACAAAAGTCAGAAGAAAGTTGGTGACCAGCGCGTAGACCATATCGCGCCCTACTGTTCCGAGCGGGAACATGATCAGATTTTTTCGGTTTATCTGTTTCTCATCCATAATAAAACCATCTCCGTCGATACAAATTCTGGATAAGAAAATTATACTATAGACAGGCTCAGGCAGGCAACATGTCTTGATCGCGGCATCAGCTTTTCCCGATCCGTAATTATCAGAACATTGTCATCTGTTCCTGCGCTCTGAAGACATTCAGCGCGGGCATTTCTTTCGAGAGAAGATCCTGAAAGGTATTATTGTCCAGCACCCAGCGTCTTGCGTCGGCGGCCGCGATCATAAGAGGCATGCGGTCGTGTACCGGCAGCACTGACTCGTTTGTCGCCACTGTCAGCACTGTAAACCGCATTATGTTTTCGTATATGTACCAAAGTCCTGCCAGGTAGATAATAGCCTTCGCCGCATCGGTAAATTCGGCGATGTTCTTCGAATAGTCCCACTCATAGAACTTTTCCGAGGGGATAAGGCACCTTCTTGTCATTATGGAAGTCCTGAACATCGGCTTCTCCAAAGCGGTCTCAGCCCTGGCGTTGATAATAAGGTTTCCCTGTTTCCCGACAAATCCCCATTTCGCCTCGGCAAAAGCAAGACGGCCGTTCCCCGCGGTTATAATGGAGGCGCTGTCATCTGGCCTGATCTCGCCTTCCTGACAGATGAAGCTGCTGTCATTCTCTACATCAAGTTCCTTCGCGACCCTGTAAAATCCTCTTCTGGCACAGTAGTATCTGCAGCACATGGTTCCTTACCCCGATCCGGACTTTTACGCTTTTCCGCCGGCCAAAAGCCAGGCCAGCAGATGCACGGCCTGCTGAAAATTGCCTTTTTTTATAAGCTCTTCGATCTCTTCCCGCGTAAGCTTAACGTACTTAAGAACTTCGGTCTCATCGAGGGCCTGTCCGCCCTTTTTCCGGCAGTTTTTGGCCGTAAAAATACTCGCGTAATTGTCAGCGATGGTCGCGTTCGACGGAATAGTCAGAAGATGCTCCCATTCGGAGGATTCGTAGCCCGTTTCCTCCATGAGTTCCCTTTTAGCGGCGTCCAGAGCGGTCTCGGCATATTCCGCGGAACCATATTCCTGGCCTTCCACGCGCTCTATTCCCCCTGCGGGAAACTCGGTGGTCACTTCCTTAATCCCCTGCCGGAACTGTCTTACGCATATATAATTGCCGTCTTCATCCGACGCGACGATGACCACATAATCTCTTCTGCTGTAGCTGTAGAAGGGCTCAAAAATGCGTCCGTCAGGATAGCGGTAGACCGATCTTCTGAAATCGATCCATTCGTCCTGAACAAGATGTTCTGTTTTTAATTCTTCCCAAGCCAGATCTTTTTCGTCCATTTTAATGAGTTCCCATTTGCATTATTCATATTAAAATTATACCATATCTGTGCGGCCTTATGTCTGCAGGCCGGCTTTAATCTTAGCACGCATAAGTAATACTGTTTACACAGGATACTGACCAGAAAACGGGGAGTTCTTAATGGGATACTATATTCTAGAGGAAACCATACGGCCATGCACGGCAGATGAACTGCACAGCCAGAAAGACCGCAAGTACGCCGCGGTCCTGACCACGCCCGAATGGGAGCGCGAGCGCGACCGTTTCGACATGGGCATCGAGCTTGAGCTGGACGCCGGAAACATACACAACACCAAAGCTGAAGTAAACTACGATTCACTTACCGGTACTTTTCAGCTCCCCGACAGAAACGCTCTCAAAGACAGGGATTACCGCTTTGCCTTCGCGCTGGACGAGAAAGGCGTAGTTTTTATCGACGACAGCGGAAAAGCGGAAGAAATGATCGGCGAGATCCGCAGGACCAAGCGCTGGCGGACTCCGAGCCTCGAACGCTTCTTATATGATTTCCTCGAGCAGATAGTGGACAAAGATCTGGCGCTCATGGAGCGCTATGAAAAGGAGCTGGACCAGACCGAAGATACCATACTTGAATCCCACGATGAAGGAGACCTGATCCGCGTCAACGAGATCCGCAGCGACATCCGCGAACTGCTGGTTCATTACGAACAGATCATCGACCTGACGCAGGAACTGGAGGAAAATGAAAACGGATTCTTCAGCGAGGAAAACCTTCGATATATCCATCTGTTCATGAACCTGATGTCAAGGCGCTACGATTCCGCTGTCTCGCTCAGGGATCACACCATGCAGGTACGCGATCTTTACAACGCGCAGCTTGAGGTACACCAGAACAGGATCATGACGCTTCTTACTGTCGTCACAACGATCTTTATGCCGCTGACGCTGATCGCGGGCTGGTACGGAATGAACTTCCGTTATATGCCGGAATTTGAATGGCGTCTTGGCTACCCTGTGGTCATCGCCGTCAGCGTCGCCATCGTAATATTCTGCCTTGTCTTTTTCAAAAAGAAAAAATGGCTGTGACGCGGCATTTCCGCTGGCTACAGCCATGACATCATACTTGCGGTTCCGGCATTTCCCGATGCTGTTGCGGTGACTCTACCGTCACGCTTCCCAATTACACGCTGATCCAACCGTGTACAGGACACTCTCTGTGTGTTTTCTCAATTTCGAAGGGGCCAAGGAATCCCTTCATAACGACTCTGTATGCTTGCCCGCCACATGTCGGACAAACTCCATCTTCAAACCGTTCGACCGAAGTGATCGTGTCTTCGATTCCGCCGCTGATTTCGTCAAGCTGAGCATCGTTCAGCTCTGCAGTTTTTTTATTATCTTCCATAGTGAACACCTCCTCGATTTTGTGTTTCACTTATTGATACGAACGATTCTGCCGTGTGGCAACAATAATCGTGATTTTAATATAATTTATTTTTTATCATAAATGCATCGGCGACCGATCTCTTCACGATGAGCTTCAAATCGTTTTGTGATCACTTTCTTCATTTACCAAACGATATAACATAGGATCCGTAATTACGGCACTGCAGATTCTCGCAGATGTTATTTACCGCCTCGCGTTGGCACAAGGGACATATCGGTGCGTTGCGCTCTCCGTAACCGCCTGCCACGCGATTCAGAGCTTCATCTTTCAGTGTCATGATCATTCTGTCTTTCAGATTTTTCTTATCCGTTTCTGAATCTTTCATTTTATCTCCTTTTTCTCAGGCCGGCGCTATGCGGTGGTCTTTTTTCATGCCTTCATAAACGCGGATCTACCGGATGTATATGACCATGCAGCCGTCGCATGTTGCAATGATTTTCAGGGCGGTAATAATCCTGAATATTCAACATGATTATAGCTAAAAGCGCCGGTATAATCAATGTTTGAGCGTAACCAAATCCTTTATTATCTTCTGCAAAACCGAAAACATTGATTAATCCGCGGGATTTCTATACAATAAAAACCATGGAAATAAAAACTGCTGCCATATGGCGGGATCGTTCGTATCAATTAATGAAAACAAATAGTAAACATGAATAAAAAGGAGGAACAGCAATATGGAACTCAAGGACAATAATAAAGAATATGCAGAAGCCGCAGATGTGATCCTGACAGACGATGAAATGGATGATGTAGCGGGCGGCTATGGCAATTGGCAGCAGACTGCAAAGGGATCTTATGTCAACTACGGCCAATACATCGTATATACGGTTGTCGGTGGTGACGAGTTAAGTGGCATTGCCATACGTTTCGGCGTAACGGTACAGCAGATCTGCCAGTGGAACAACATTAAAAACCCTGATCTAATCTACATCAATCAAAAACTGACCATCTATCCCACTATCCTGCGTTAATCC
>JAFYFK010000082.1 GCA_017543805.1 Bacillota bacterium
AGGTCTTCCCGAGGGAGAACGCGCTGACAGCGCTGATGGCGTTCATCTATAATTTCGACACGCCTACAGGCGTCTGCCCGTCGCTGCACGTGGCCTATTCCATGGGGATCGCTTCGGTCTGGTGCAAGCGGAAAGAGACTCCGGTGGGGCTCAAGGTCTTTATGGTCTGCCTGCTGGTAATGATCTCGATATCCACTGCCTTTGTAAAACAGCATTCTGTGGTGGACATCATCGTGGCCATACCGCTGGGGATGCTGGCTGAATATCTGGTGTTCGGAAGGACGCAGATCAACCGGCAGCTGAAGATCCGCAGCGGATCGCTTAAGAAAAAGGAGGCAGTATGAGCAGCGAAAAGTCAAAAGAAGCGGTAAGGTTTGTAAAATTCGCGCTGTTTTCGGTGAGCGCCGGCCTTATAGAAATAGGCGTGTTTACGCTGCTCAACGAGCTTGCGCATCTGCCTTACTGGATCAGCTATCTTGTTGCCCTGGTCTGTTCGGTAGTCTGGAACTTTACGCTCAACCGCAAATTCACCTTCAAATCAGCGGCGAACGTTCCCGTGGCGATGCTCAAGGTCGCCTGCTACTACGCGGTGTTTACGCCGCTTTCGACCTGGCTCGAACATGTTCTGACAATGAATATGGGCTGGAACGAGTATCTCGTCACAGCCCTCAACATGATCATTAATTTCGGAACGGAATTTCTTTACCAGAGATTTTTCGTGTTCGGAAAATCGATCGATACCAATATTGAAAAATAATTCGTCAGGCTGTATTACTCAGCCTTCGGCTCTTCCACCTTCACAGCGTCGCCTACGCGGCTGTTGTACATACAGAAGTAGCTCTTACCGACGGCCAGCTTAAGGATCTGGCCGTTTTCTTTTGTCAGCGTAAGTCCTGTATTTGTGCTTAGCTGCCAGTTGACCGGGATCATATGGCCTTCACACGCGTAGAAGCCGCTCCCGCCTTTCATGTCAGCGGTAAGGCGGCCCTTGTCATCACCCGCGATATTGCTGTACTTTACGCCGAGGAAGAGGATATTCTTTTTTGACACCTGCTCGCCGGTATTGCCGTCAATGTAAGGCTTTCCGAGCTCGGTTATAAGGTACTCCTTCTTTTCTTCGTCATAGTCGAACTTTGTCGTCTTCTGCGAATTCATAATGCAAGTGATCTTTGTCGCTTCCTGCCCCTCGTTCAGCGGTTCGTCCGTGAACTCAAACGGATAGGAGAATCCGTCCTTGTGCTCGTGGCGGAAATTGTAGCCCGGAACGATGCTCTCTATGTTCTCGCTGGTGGTGAACATGGTGTGCTCGTATTTGTATGTCTTGAGGCGGTCCGGGTCGCGGTAGAATATCTCTCCGGTGCCGCGCACGCCGTCGATGTTCGTGACCCCGCGGGTGCGTATGTCGGAATAAGCCTGCTCGCTGCCGCCGGCGTGGATGTAGACCGCGTCAAAGGCGAGGGCAAGGTCGAGGAAATACGGACGCGAGCTTCTGACGCTCCCGATCTTCCCGACGCCCGCGACGTCCTGGAAGACCGCCATCATGCGGGTTATGCCGCCTTCGACGTTCATCTCGAAGATCATATCTGCCTCCGAAACGGAATGCTGGGGCAGCGCTTCTATGTTGTTGTTGAGCATTATCGCGTAAGGACGGGCCTTGCTGATATCGACCCAGAGAGCTTCGCCCGTCAGGGGATGCACAAATTCCGGGACCGGTTCGGGTTCGGGCTCCGGGACCGGTTCGGGTTCCGGTTCAGGCTCGGGTTCCGGCTCCGGCTCGTCGATTATGACCACCGGGCTTTCGGGCTCAAATTCCTGCTTTTTGTTTCCGCAGGCTGCAAAAGACGTAAGTATCAGGATAGCTGCAAGCAGCAGCGAAATATATTTTTTCATACTAAAACCCCCGCTGGTATTATACCGCGGGGGGTGGTTTTTTGTCTATGAATAAAAGCGCCGGCAGATCAATTCCCTTTGTTTTCGAAATCCTCGGCCCGTTTGAACTGCGTCTCGTATAGCTCCGTATAGATGCCGCCGAGCGCTACGAGGTCGCTGTGCTGGCCGCGCTCAGCGATGCAGCCGTCCTTTATGACCAGTATCTCGTCCGCGGCGAGTATGGTGGAAAGGCGGTGCGCTATAAGTATGCTGGTGCGGGACTCTATTATCGGGTTGATCGCTTCCTGTATCTTGTTTTCCGAGATAGAGTCGAGCGACGCCGTGGCTTCGTCGAAAATAAACAGGGCGGGGTCCTTGAGCAGTACGCGCGCGATCGACAGGCGCTGCTTTTCACCGCCGGAGAGCTTAAGGCCGCGGTTTCCGACCTCGGTGTCGAAGCCCTTTTCAAGCCCCTCGATAAAGTCGTAGATATTGGCCTTTTTGCAGACATCGATAAGCTCCTGCTCCGTGGCGGAAGGCTTGGCGTAGAGCAGGTTTTCGCGGATAGTCCCGTTGAAGAGGTAGGTCTCCTGCGAAACGACGCCTATGTTGCTGCGCAGGAAGGTGAGATCCAGCTTGCGCACATCGATCCCGCCGAAGCTGACATAGCCCTGGTCGACGTCGTAAAGCCTCGGGATGAGGTTCGAGATGGTGCTCTTTCCGGATCCAGACGGTCCGACTATGGCGATGCAGTCCCCGCGCTTCAGCGTGAAGTTTATGTCCCTGAGTATCTGCCTCGACGGCTCGTAGCTGAACGCGACGTGGCTGAACTCCACGGATCCGTCGACCTGCTTCGGGGTTATGGCGTCCGGGGCGTTCTTTATCTCTACGGGCATATCGAAGTACTCGAAGATCCTCGTGAACATGGCCATTGAGCGTATCCAGTCGACCTGCATGTTGAGCAGGCTGTTGACCGGCATGTACATGCGCCCGAGCAGCGCCACCAGCACCGTGATGTCGCCGACGGTCAGGCTGCTGTCGTACTTCATAATGAGGAGGCCGCCGACCAGATAGATGAGCATCGGCCCGATGCTGGTCACTGTGGACATGACAACGCGGAACCAGCGGCCTGCCATGCTCTCGCGGATGTTGAGGCCTATCATCTTTTCGTTGGCCGCGCGGTATTTGGCGGCTTCGTGCTTTTCCTTGCCGAAGAGCTTTACGAGCAGCTGCCCGCTGACGGACATGGTCTCGTTGAGTATCTGGTTGACCTCGTCGTTGCAGGCCTGCGCTTCTCTTGTTATAGTCCAGCGCGTCTTGCCGGCCTTGCGCGTCGGGATGGCGAAGAGCGGCACTATGACCATGCCGATCGTGGCGAGGATCCAGTTTTTCTGGTACATCGCGACTATGGCGACGATCAGGGTTATCGTGTTCGAGAGAATGTTGGCGAAGGTATCGGTTATGGTGCGCTGCACGCCGTCGATGTCGGACGTCATACGCGTGATTATGTCGCCCTGGTTGCTGCTCGTAAAGAAGCGCTGGGACATCATCTGCAGGTGCTCATAGAGGCCGTTGCGCATGTCGAAGCTTATGTGCTGGGCGATCCATGTGTTGCAGTAGCTCTGCAGCACGCCGATCAGGTTGGAAAGGAATGTGACGGCCAGCGAAAGCACAATGTAATAGACGAGCGCGTGCATGCTGCGGCCGACTATGCCTTCGTCGATTATCTTGCCGGTAAGGATGGACGGCATAAGGGAGAATATCGATGCCACGACGATGCATAGCAGGACCACCGCAAACTGTTTCCAGTATGGCAGCAGATAGGAGAAAACTCTTTTAAGCAGTTCTTTTGTTACTTTAGGCGGGTTGGCCTGTTCCTCTTCCGAGAGGAATCTGCCCCCCATGGGGCCTCCGCCGCCGGGTCCTCTTGCCATAGCGCACCTCCGGTGTTTCTGAAATCACTTAAAGTATAACACAGTTACAGGTAAAAGTCCTGAACCATAAGGCCGCAGGCTTCGCGCATAAAGTAGGTCAGGCGGAGCACAGGACGCGGCGTGGGAGCGGGGAGGGTGCCCGGATCAAAGCCCGGCACTTTCCGGCTCAGGAGCCTTGCGCGGCATAGATGGTATTCGGCGGAGCATACGACGATCTTTAAGGAACCGAGGCCGCTTCCCGAGTCCTGCTTTATAAGTTCCGCTGAATACTGCAGGTTTTGCGCCGTATTTTCGGAGCGGTCCTCCATTATGAGCCTGGCAGGATCTATTCCCTGGTTCGC
>JAFYFK010000083.1 GCA_017543805.1 Bacillota bacterium
CAAAGGCGTATATGGTCATTACATCCCCGTTCCTTCTTTTGTTTGCCGGAGCTCTCTTTGTCTCCAATGTCTCCCTGATCCGCCACGAGGGCAGGAGATTTGTCAACATTCTCGGAATTATTCTATCCTTCCTGCTGGTCGGCGGGGAGATAGTCATCCTGTACCTGGATCTGTTTGTTGCCGCGCATTTAAGCGACAGTCTGGCGCTGAGGCTGTTTATCAATCTGAGCGCAGCGTTCTATCTGTATTTTGAGTGCATGATTATCGGCGCCATAGTCGCTGACAGCATAGCCGCGCTGCATGTGCCGGAGCATGACAAGGATTTCCTGATAATCCTGGGCTGCGGCATACGCAAAGACGGCACGCCGACACCGCTGCTGAAGGGCAGGGTGGATCTGGCTCTGAAGTTCTACCGCGACCAGCTTGCCGAAAACGGAAAGGACGCCATGTTTGTCGTTTCCGGCGGCCAGGGCCCCAACGAGGTGCAGTCTGAGGCCGCATCCATGCGCGGCTATCTTCTGACCCAGGGCATTCCGGATGACCATATTATCGTCGAGGACAAGTCGACGGACACCGCGGAGAACATGCGCTTCTCCAAGGAAAAGATCTGGACGGTGAATCCCGACGGGGTCATCGCATTCTTTACGACAAATTACCATGTGTTCCGCGCCGGGCTCAAATCCAGGCGGGTCAAGATGCGTTCCCAGGGCATGGGCGCGCCGACAAAATGGTATTTCTGGCCTAACGCCGCCGTGAGGGAATTCGTTGGCCTTCTGACCGAGCACCGTGGCAAGCAGGGCCTGATACTGTTCGGGACTTTGGTAACGTATGCCGTGCTTACAATAATTGCGTTCAAATAACACATGATTTGTGAATGATTGAACTTGAATACACTGATAATATTCGGATTTTCCCGAACGTTATTTTACAATATTTACAGATTGACTTGGAAAAACACTTCTATTATACTTAAAGGGTATTTAGTGCATCTGAAGACGCACAGCTGCGTCCGCGCTCTGAATTTTCAGGAGGTCAGAATGAAAAAAGTCGGAATCGTAATGGGAAGCGACAGCGATCTTCCCGTCGTAAAAAAAGCGACCGATATACTCAAAAACCTCGATATCCCCTTTGAAGTCCACATCTATTCCGCGCACAGAACACCCGTAGAAGCCGCCGAGTTTGCCAGAAACGCCAGGGCGGAGGGTTTTGGTGTGCTCATCGGCGTTGCCGGGATGGCGGCGCACCTGGCAGGGGCTATCGCGGCAAACACAACTCTCCCCGTTATAGGGATACCCTGCAAGTCAGCCGCCCTGGACGGCCTTGACGCGCTGCTTTCGACGGTAATGATGCCCTCAGGCATACCGGTCGCTACAGTGGCAATAGACGGAGGAAAGAACGCCGCGCTGCTTGCGGCTCAGATACTCGCGGTGGAGGACGCGGCCCTTGCCGAAAAGCTCGGAAGGCTTCGCGAATCCGACGCAAAGACGGTGCTCGCCAAGGACGCGGCCGTCATGGACATGATATAAAATAAAGTTTTCATAGAAAAGAAAGGGAACTCAAATGAAACTTGTTTACACCGGAAAGACCAAGAACGTATTCGAACTCGAAAACGGCAACTATCTCCTCAAGTTCAAGGACGACGTGACCGGCAAGGACGGCGTGTTCGATCCCGGCATGAACGAAGTCGGCCTCACCATCGAAGGCGTAGGCGACGTCAACCTCCGCATGACCGACTATTTCTTCAAGAAGATCAACGCCGCGGGCATCAAGACCCACTTTGTAAAGGCTAACTTCGAAGACACCACCATGGAAGTCCTGCCCGCAAAGGTATTCGGCCACGGCCTTGAAGTAGTCTGCAGGCTCAGAGCAGTCGGAAGCTTCATCCGCCGCTACGGCGAATATATCGAGGAAGGCACTCCGCTTCCCGCGTATGTAGAGACGACCTTCAAGAACGACGCCCTGGGCGATCCTCTCGTAACCAAGGACGGACTCATCGTTCTCGGCGTTATGTCCTCCGAGCAGTACGACGCCATCAAGGAAATGACCCAGAAGATCACCATGATCGTCGCTGACGACATGAAGGAGAAGGGCCTTGAGCTCTACGACATCAAGTTTGAGTTCGGCTACGACGCAAACGGCGACGTTATGCTCATCGACGAGATCGCTTCCGGCAACATGAGAGTCTACAAGGACGGCGAATACATCCAGCCGATGACCCTCTCCGAGCTCTTCTTCGCGTAATAAGTTATTTTTCAGATCCCACGGGAGGTAACCATGGGTGGTTTTTTCGGTATCGCCTCCAGGCATGACTGCATGGGTGACGTGTTCTTTGGCGTGGATTACCATTCGCACCTCGGAACGCGCATCGGCGGCCTCGCCGCGTACAGCAGTACAATAGGCCTTCAGAGGAAGATACACAATATAGAAAATTCTCCGTTCCGCACGAAGTTCGAACACATCTTCGACGAAATGGAAGGAACGTCGGCTATCGGCTGCATCGGCGACAGCGACCCGCAGCCGCTGCTGATCAGGTCGCACCTCGGCGCCTACGCCATCTGCATGACCGGAGCCATCAAGAATGCCGACGACATAATAAAGCGCTATCTGTCGAAGTCGACCGACCATTTTGACGCCATGACCGGCGGAAGGGTCAATTCCACAGAGCTGCTGGCGGCCATGATAAACCAGCAGGAGGACTTCGTCTCCGGCATCAAGTTTGCCCAGGAGACCATAGACGGCAGCGCGTGCATCATTATCCTCAGGGACGACGGCTCGATAATCGCGGCGCGTGACCGCTACGGAAGGCTTCCCGTAGCCCTCGGAAAGTCTGAGGAGGGCTACGCTGTGGCGTTTGAGGATTTCGCGTACAACAAGATCGGTTACGAGGACTACAGAGAACTCGGCCCCGGAGAGATAGTCAGCATTACGCCGGACGGCGTGGAGCAGCTGGCGGCGCCGGGAAAGAAAAAGAAGATCTGCGCCTTCCTCTGGAGCTACTACGGATACCCGTCGACCTCCTACGAGGGCGTAAACGTCGAGATGATGCGCTATAAAAACGGCAGCATCATGGCCTGCCGCGACATGAAGCGCGGCCTCACCGACGGCCTCGATTACATCGGCGGCGTCCCGGATTCCGGCACCCCGCACGCCATCGGCTACGCCAATAAGAGCGGCATTCCCTTTGCCCGCGCTTTCATCAAATACACGCCGACCTGGGCCCGCAGCTTTATGCCGACCCGCCAGACCGAGCGTGACCGCGTTGCCAGAATGAAGCAGATCCCCATCCACGAGCTGATACAGGACAAGAATCTTCTGTTTGTCGACGATTCCATTGTCCGCGGCACACAGCTCCAGGGCACTGTCGATTTCCTGTATTCCAACGGCGCAAAGTCGGTGCACATGCGCTCCGCCTGTCCGCCCATAATGTACGTCTGCAAGTATCACAGCTTTACCCGCGTCAAGAACGCCAACGAGCTTATAGCGCGGCGCATGGTCTGCGAGCTCGAGGGCGAAAAAGGCCTGGACCGCCTTGACGAATACAGCGACAGCGGCACCGAGCGCGGAGTATCCCTTCGCAAATGCATCTGCGACAAATTCAACTTTACAAGCCTCGGCTTCCAGTCGCTCAAGGGCGTGGTCGAAGCCATAGGTCTTGACGAATGCGAGCTCTGCACTTACTGCTGGAGCGGCAAAGAATAATCTGATATAATTGTTTTATGGATACAGGTATCCTGCCGGAGATCGTCCGAAGGGTACCTTTATCTGTCAGTAAGGTATATTTACGATCATTTCTATAGGGAGAGTCGGAAATGAACGAACAATCGAGATCCGAAGCCTACGCGGCTGCCGGAGTAGACATTACGGCAGGTTACAAGTCTGTCGAACTTATGAAGCAGCACGTCGCAAGGACCACCACTCCGGGAGTTCTCGGGGGCGTCGGCGGATTCGGCGGACTGTTTGAGCCGGACATCGCCGGTATGACGAGGCCTGTTCTGGTCAGTGGGACCGACGGCGTCGGCACCAAGCTCAAGATAGCGTTCCTCATGGATAAGCACGACACAGTCGGGATCGACTGCGTCGCCATGTGCGTAAACGACGTCATCTGCTGCGGCGCAAAGCCCCTGTTCTTCCTGGACTACATCGCCTGCGGCAAGAACGTTCCCGAGCGCATTGCGGATATAGTCGCCGGCGTGGCTGAGGGCTGCGTGCAGGCGGGAGCCGCGCTGATAGGCGGAGAAACTGCCGAGATGCCGGGCTTCTATCCGGAGGACGAATACGACCTTGCGGGCTACTGCACAGGCATGGTCGATTTCCCGAAGATCATAGATAACGAACGCACGCAGGAGGGCGACATAATAATCGCTCTGCCGTCCAGCGGCGTTCATTCCAACGGTTTTTCGCTGGTGCGCAAGGTGTTCGACATCGAGCATGCTGACATCAAAAAGCCTATGGAAGAGCTCGGCGGCAAGTCCCTCGGAGAGACGCTCCTTACGCCGACAAAGATATATGTAAAGCCTGTTCTGGCTCTGCTGGAAAAGGTAAGAGTCAAGGGCATCTCCCATATAACCGGCGGCGGTTTCTACGAAAACATCCCGAGAAGCATCCCGGCCGGCCTCGGCGCGAGGATCGAAAAGTGCGCGGTCAGAGTGCTTCCGATTTTCAAGCTGATCCAGGAATACGGTTTCATATCCGAGCACGACATGTTCAACACCTTCAACATGGGCGTCGGCATGAGCATCACCGTAGCGCCGGAAGACGTGGAAGACTCGCTGCGCATCCTTAAGGAAGCGGGTGAAGATCCGTACATCATCGGCAGCATAATGCGCTCCGAGCAGAGAGTCGTCATAATGTAATAAACGTTTATCCAGCCGCGACCCGGCTGCCGCTTTAATAGCCGGCCGGGCCGCGCTTTTTAACTCTATCAAATATGGTCTATTCAAAGAATTATTTATGGGTCAAACGGAAATAATTAATAAAACTATAAAAAGATGCATCATAATCCTTTGTGTAGTTTCTTTTATTTGCGGTTACTGCTATTTTAGAGCTTACCCGAAAAAATTCTATTCAATAGGCATATTGCATAATGGAATCTATTATACTGTAAATAAAAATGTAATATGGTATTTTGAGCCTAAAACCCATATGCGGCCGATACTAAGAACAATTGGTTGTGCAGCCGACTTTAGTATTGAAGATGACAGACTGATATATTATAAAAAAAACAAGCGGTATGAAATAAACCTTGAAGCAGGTATTACTGTCAGTGGTGATAATTCTGCTGTCATCAATAACGACGAATTAAGAAGTCTGTTTGGTGAAAAAACTCAGAACGTCTATTCTCCGGTCATTTTAACTAATTATAACGATGAATTGATAGTCAGCTTAATAGAATTTCCCCAAAAGCATTGCCCAATATATATAATTGCGGGAAATGCTGCACCTCAACAAATAATATATGACGCTCCTTCTCTCAGGGGGTGTATTTATGATGGAAAATGGTTGTATCTAATCTATTATAATGGTGAAATTGAAGTGTATGAATTAATCCATAAGGATGAAACAATAGAAAGTTGTTATATTTGTGACGTGGTGTAAAAATGAATAATAATAAAACAAAGGTCGCCGTGCTGGTTTCTGGCGGCGGAACTAATTTACAGGCTATACTTGACGCCGAGAAAACAGGTATAATAAAGAGCGGCGAGGTCGTGCTGGTCGTGTCCAACAAGACCGGCGCTTTTGCGCTGGAAAGGGCCGCAAAAGCCGGCGTTAAGGGCGTTACGATAACAAGAAAAGCGGCCGGAAGCCAGGAGGCTTTCGAGGAGCAGCTGACCAAGACCCTGGAGGAAACAGGGATTCAGCTGATCGTCCTGGCGGGCTTTATGAGCATTTTAAGCCCGGAGTTTATTAAGCGCTGGGATAGGAAGATAATAAACGTCCATCCTTCCCTTATCCCGTCCTTCTGCGGTCAGGGCTTCTACGGCCTTAAGGTCCACGAGGCTGCGCTTGCTAAGGGCGTTAAAGTGAGCGGCGCCACGGTACACTACGTTAACGAGATCCCCGACGGGGGAGAAATAATCTTCCAGAAAGCCGTGCGCGTCTATCCCAATGACACGCCGGAAAAGCTGCAGCTGCGCATAATGAAGCAGGCCGAATGGAAGCTGCTCCCGGCCGCAGTCGAAAAATTAAGTGCAGAAATCATTTCAAAATAGACGGAGGAAAGCGTTATGGATGTTTACAAAGTACATGATATCGGAGAACTGCTCAGCGGCAATCCTTACCCGGGCCGCGGCATCGTGGTCGGTAAAAGCCCTGCAGGCAAGGCTGTAGCGGCATACTTTATAATGGGCCGCAGCGTCAATAGCCGCAACCGTGTGTTTGTAGAGCGCGGCGAAGACCTGTTTACTGAGCCTTTTGACGCGTCAAAGGTCGAGGATCCGAGCCTCATCATCTATGCGGCCATCCGAAGCCTCGGCGACAAGCTCATCGTCACCAACGGCGACCAGACCGACACCATCCGCGACTTCGTAAAGAGCGGCAAGAGCTTTGAGCAGGCCCTTAAGACCCGTGAATTCGAGCCTGACGGCCCCAACTGGACCCCGCGCATCAGCGCCCAGATCAATTTCGGCTTCGGCAATTTCGACTACGAGATGAGCATACTAAAGAGCATAGACCTCGCCGGAAGCGCCTGCGCGAGGTATCACTTCGAGTACCCGGCGGTAAACGGCCTCGGGCACTTCATTCATACTTACGTTACCGACGGCAACCCGATACCGACCTTCCAGGGAGAACCTGAAAGGGTCGCTATTCCGGACGACATCGACGCCTTCACCAGAAAGCTCTGGGACGCGCTCGACCCGGACAATAAGATCTCTCTTTACGTCCGCTACGTCGACACCGCAAGCGGCGCGGCTGAAAACCGCCTTATCAATAAAAACAAGTAGACCGGGAGGAAACCACCGATGAAAGAATTTGAACTGAAATATGGCTGCAACCCGAACCAGAAGCCCGCTAAGATCTTCATGGAGGACGGTTCGGAGCTGCCCATCGAGATCTGCAACGGCCGTCCCGGCTATATAAACTTCCTGGACGCGCTCAATTCCTGGCAGCTCGTCAAGGAGCTCAAGGCAGCCTGCGGCATGCCAGCAGCTGCTTCATTTAAGCATGTAAGCCCTGCTGGAGCGGCTCTCGGACTTCCGCTTTCCGAAGACCTTAAAAAAGCCTGCTTTGTTGACGATATTGCCGGTCTTGACGAGTCTCCTCTGGCCTGCGCGTACGCAAGAGCCCGCGGGACCGACCGCATGAGCTCCTTCGGCGACTGGATAGCCCTCTCCGACGTCTGCGACGTCACGACTGCAATGCTTATAAAGCGTGAGGTCTCCGACGGCGTCATCGCCCCGGGCTACGAGCCGGAAGCGCTGGAAATACTGAAGACTAAGAAAAAGGGCGGCTACAATGTGGTCGCTATCGACCCGGATTATGTGCCCGCTCTTCAGGAAAAGAAGCAGGTCTTTGGTATCACCTTCGAGCAGGGGCACAACAATGTTGAGATCGGCCCGGATATGCTGCAAAGAATCGTTACGGCCAACAAGGATCTGACAGAGGATGCGGCAAGAGACCTGATCGTTGCGCTTATCACTCTTAAATATACACAGTCCAATTCAGTCTGCTTCGCGTACGGTGGACAGGCTATAGGCGTAGGTGCCGGACAGCAGAGCCGCATCCACTGCACAAGGCTTGCGGGCGGAAAGGCAGACACCTGGTTCCTCCGCCAGAGCCCGAAGGTCCTGAACCTGCCGTTTAAGCCGGATCTCGGCCGCGCTGACAGAGACAACTGCATCGACGGATACATCAACAAGAACGAAGAGGACGTCTGCGCCGACGGCGTATGGCAGCGCTTCTTTACAGAGCAGCCCGCGCCGTTTACCGCTGAGGAACAGCGCGCGTACCTGGACACCATGAGCGGTGTCTCCCTCGGTTCCGACGCGTTCTTCCCGTTCTCGGACAATATCGAGAGAGCATTCGCCAGCGGCGTCAAATACATCGCCCAGCCCGGCGGCTCCGTCCGCGACGATCTGGTGATCGCCTGCGCTGACAAGCACGACATGGTAATGGCGTTTACAGGCCTCAGACTGTTCCATCACTGATTTTTTTAGAAGCTGATGCAGCGTCTCCTCGGGTCGCTCTCGCTCCACAGCGACCCGAGGAGGCATGATTGCATTTCGAAAAAAGGAGAGCTTAATGAAAATACTTGTTGTCGGTGGCGGCGGCCGCGAACACGCTGTAATTAAAAAGCTTAAGGAAAACAAAAGCGTCGAAAAGATCTGGTGCCTGCCCGGAAACGGCGGTATAGCCAAAGACGCGGAATGCGTAAATATCAAGGCTACGGATATCGACGGAATCGTTGCCTTCGCAAAAGAGAACAATCCGGACTACGCCGTGGTCACGCCGGACGATCCTCTGGTGCTCGGCTGCGTCGACGCGCTGGACGCGATCGGAGTTCCCTGCTTCGGACCGCGCGCTAACGCCGCGATAATCGAAGGCAGCAAGGTGTTTTCCAAGGATCTGATGAAGAAATACGGCATCCCGACAGCCGCCTACGAAGTCTTCCACGACCTCGATTCCGCGCTTAAATACGTCGAGACCTGCCCCATACCGACCGTCATCAAGGCCGACGGCCTTGCGCTCGGAAAGGGCGTAATAATCGCTCAGAGCAGGGAAGAGGCAAGGGAAGCTCTCGTTTCCATGATGAAGGATAAAAAGTTCGGCAAGAGCGGCGAAAACGTGGTCATCGAGGAATTCCTGACCGGCCCCGAGGTCTCCGTGCTGTCCTTCACCGACGGCAAGGTCGTAAAGCCCATGGTATCCTCCATGGACCACAAGCGCGTCGGAGACGGAAACGTCGGCCTCAACACCGGCGGCATGGGCACTATCGCCCCCAATCCGTACTACACGGAGGACGTGGCGGCGGAGTGCATGGAAAAGATTTTCCTTCCGACCATCAACGCGATGAACGCCGAGGGCAGGACCTTCAAGGGCTGCCTGTACTTCGGCCTTATGATAACCCCGAACGGACCAAAGGTCATCGAGTACAACTGCCGCTTCGGCGATCCCGAGACCCAGGTGGTGCTGCCGCTGCTCGAAAGCGATCTGCTGACGGTAATGCAGGCCACCACAAACGGAACGCTGGCGGACTGCCCGGTGGTCTTCGGCAAGGGTTCGGCCTGCTGCGTGGTCGCGGCGTCCGGCGGTTATCCGACAAGCTATGCCAAGGGATATCCGATCGACATCCCGGAGGACGTGCTGGAGAAGACCTACGTCGCCGGCGCGGCTCTCAAGGACGGGCAGCTGGTCACCAGCGGCGGCAGGGTGCTCGGCATCACTGCGACCGCTCCGACGCTCAAGGAAGCTATAGACAAGGCCTACGCCATGACAGAACGCGTAAGCTTTACAGATATGTATTACAGACACGACATCGGTGCAGCGGCGCTCGCTGC
>JAFYFK010000084.1 GCA_017543805.1 Bacillota bacterium
GATGGCGCACTCGTGGGTGCAGATGTTCCCGAGCGAATATGACGCCTTTGTCGCTTACTGCCGCAGCTATCCGACCAACGCCGTGCTGCTTGTCGACACCTACAATTCCCTCAAATCCGGCGTGCCGAACGCGATCCGCGCCTTCAACGAGGTGCTGCGGCCGCTCGGCATCACCTCCTGCGGCATCCGCTTCGACTCCGGCGACATGGCCTACCTGACCAAGCAGGCGCGGAAGATGCTCGACGAGGCGGGCTGGCCGGGCTGTAAGATCACGGTCTCCAATTCTCTTGATGAATGGCTGATCACGGACTTGCTGCGGCAGGGCGCCCGGATCGACTCCTTCGGCGTGGGCGAGCGGCTGATCACCTCGAAGAGCAGTCCGGTCTTCGGCGGCGTGTACAAGCTGTGCGCTGTCGAGGGCGAAAACGGCGAGCTCGTGCCGAAGATCAAGATCAGCGAAAACGTCGGCAAGATCACGAATCCCGGCTTCAAGAAGGTGTACCGGTTTTACAACCGGGAAACCGGCATGGCCGAGGCGGACTATATCTGTCTGCGCGACGAGACCGTGGACGACTCCCGGCCTCTGGAGATCTGCGACCCGGATGCGCGCTGGAAGCGCAAGACGATGGAAAATTTTGTCGCCCGCGAGCTGCTTGTGCCGATTTTTGAAAAGGGAGAGCTCGTCTATGACCTGCCCTCGCTTCCCGAAATCAAGGCGCACTGTGAAAAGGAGGTCGCTTCCCTGTGGCCCGAGGTGCGGCGCTTTGAGAATCCGCACGGCTACTATGTCGATCTGTCGGAGAAGCTGATGGCGCTCAAGGACCGGCTGCTCGAAGAGGGCGGAGGAAAGATTTAATAAAAAAACAAAAAGGAGCGGAGGGAGGCACTTCATAGGGAAGTACTTCCTTTTGCTACATTGGCTACACCGGTCGGCAATCGTATAATGATTATAACAAATCGGTATTTGAAGAAACAATCGTGGATTTTGTGGAGATATAGTATGAGCGATGAGAAGTCACTGCTGGAAACCACATTAAATACCCGCGACCTTGGAAGATATCAAAGTATGATATCCGGTAACCAGTTAAAGACATGGCAGATATTGCGAAGTGATGTTCAGAATTATCCTTCCGTCAACGATGTCTTCCTCTTAAAAAAACACCGGATATTGACGGTACTGGATCTGAGAGGCACAAATGATGTGAAGAGAAAGCCTAGTGGGTTTGCGAATCAGGATGGTTTTTTATATATCAACATACCCATTGATGAAGGCAGTGGGATACCGCAAAGTACGGATGTTGTCAGTGAGAGTTACCTGAAAATTGCAGAAAGCCCGAACATGCCCTGTGTATTTAGGGCAATTGCTTCCGCACCTGAAGGGGTGATGATAAACTGCACAGCCGGCAAAGACCGTACAGGTGTTGTAAGTGCTGTTCTGTTGGGATTATGCGGGGTGTCTGATGAAGATATCATTCGTGATTATATGCTGACAAAAACATACAACAGAGAAAGATTTGAGCTGATCCACCGCAACTTTCCAGAGATCGACATGAATATAGTCATTCCAAGTGAACGATATATGAAAGAGTTTCTCGAAATGTTTATAGCCAAATATGGCAACTTTCGGGATTACTTGACTGCAATCGGGATAAAGAAGGAAGAAATAGATCATATAGCAGTTAAACTGCTATAAGCAATTCCCCGATAAATTCCAGTTTGTCGAACAGGTTTTTTGTTGTCCACACCTATAACGAGCATAGGATTTCGCCCTGCAAAATCCAAGATACAAAACAGGCGTGACCATCGTGGCCACGCCTGTTTATATGCGTTTTAGAACGTTATTGTTTTGCTTAAAACGTCGTTTCTGCACGATTCCTTTTCCTCATTCCAGGAAACACGCAACGCGGCCTTTTGTTGACCACCTCATCAGTCAGCCTTGTGGCTGACAGCTTCCCCTCAA
>JAFYFK010000085.1 GCA_017543805.1 Bacillota bacterium
ATTCGGTGATATATAGCACCGCCATCTTTCCCCGCAAATGCGGGGCTAACTGTGTTAAAATGAGCATAGCAAAACTATGCGAGGTTTTGTGATAGAATAAAACCGATATAACTTGCGGGAGGATCATCATGTCGAACGCTAAAGCAAAGACAATAAGTCTGCTACTTTATGAAGGAAATCTTGACGGTGTTATCAGTATTGAGGATTCAAACTGGAATGCCGGAGAGTTGTATTCTGCTCCACGCCAATCGGTTAATGAACTTCTAAAGCTGGAAGCCTGTAAAAAGTATGGTGTCTACCTGCTTCTGTCCAAAGACAAGATTTATGTAGGACAGGCATCGGATCTTTCACAAAGAATCACACAACATGTTGGCGGAAAAGACTGGTGGGAAAGCGTTCTGCTGCTGACAACAACTGACGACAGTTTTGACCATGCGGACATTGATTATCTTGAATCTGTGCTCATAAATAAAGCGCAGAACACCAAGGGAATTGAGTGTGAAAACAAGACGAAAGGGAATAAACCGAAAATCAAGAAATTCCGAGAAGTTTCTTTGGAGCAGTATCTGGAAGAAGCATTGTTCCTTATGCAGCTTATAGGTATTGGCGTTTTTTCCGGCACCTATACCCATAGAGAGGGCGGTACGCTGATCAATACAGTTGATATAAAGACTGCTTTAGCGTTAGGTAAAAGAACAAAAGGAGAGGCTCTGCAATATCTGAAAGATAAAGGATATCAGTTCAACAATAAGGTGAGTTATGCGGGAAAGAAAGATACAAGAGGGTTTTATTGGCTGAATCCGGTAACGTCCTTAATCAAGGAAGATTGGACCATTATACTAAACGACAATGATGCTTTAGAACTTATTATTTTACAGATACCAGCGAATAAATTTGTCCTTGGCGATGGATATGGTGAGCTGAGAGTTCGTTCTGATAAGCCCTATCAGATAGATATTCACATCAATGCTAAATCTTTTGTTGAACAGAAATCTGAGATAGATTTCAGGCCATACATTATTGGCAAAGTCAGTTATTCAGAATAGCGATATAGGACAGACATGTCAAACTTGTTTCCTGATGAAAGCAATATAAATAAAGATTATGAGGAAGATTCATTTTATATAGAATTCACAAAACCATATCTCAGAAAAATAGTTGATTCAAGAACCTATTGCATTGAAGAAGATTATAAAAGTGATAAAAGCGATACAATTTGGTTTTTGATTCACAGGACTAGCAACGAAATAGAATAAAGAGGCAGAACCATGTCCAAACTCACATTCCTCTACATGCAGGGATGCCCGTACTGCGTCAAGGCGGAGAAGGCGCTGGCGGAGCTGCAGGGAGAAAACGAAAAGTATAAGGCGGTCGAGACGGAATGGATCGACGAGGAACGGAATCCGCAGCTGGTGGCGAATCTGGACTATTACTATGTTCCGACCATCTATATGGACGGACGGAAGCTGTACGAGGCTCATCCGTCGGACGATTACGGAAAGATCCGCAGCAGCGTAAAAGCGGCGCTGGATGAGGCGCTGCCGCTGTTCAACGCGGACGGCAGCATAAAGCGCTGACGCGGAACTTGCGGGGACCTTAAGCTGATGAACATTATCCGCAGGCATATCGTTTTTTACGGCTGGGTGCAGGGGGTCGGCTTCCGCTGGCGCGCGAGGAACGCGGCGCAGGCGGTCGGCGCCACCGGCTGGGTGCGCAACGAATACGACGGAAGTGTCACGATGGAGATCCAGGGCACCGAGGAGCAGATCGACAGGGTGATCCTGGCTATCGAGGAAGGGCGCTGGGTGCGCATCGAGAACATGGAGAGCCGGCAGATACCGGTGGATCCTGAAGAGCGGAGCTTCCATACGGAATAGGCCGGCGCATTGTGAATTTTGCTCACACTGCGCAAATAAGCGCCGCATATGTGGTAAAATAGATAAAGGAAGTCCAGTAACCTTTTCGGATCTTACCGGGCTTTTGTTTTACGGATAATTAGGAGGATTAAATGACTTCCTGGACCCAATACCCTCCGAGGATACAGTTTAAGAGACAGAAATATCAGGTGCTGGCCGGCAGCTGGACCGTCAACGGAAAGCAGATCGGCGCGCCCTGGGACTATAAGACTTCCGAAGAACACCTGGTCTACGAGCATGTGTTTACGCTCAACAGCGTCATGTTCAACGATGATGTCCGGACCGTGCTGCATTTTGAGGCGGTCGACCAGGTCTGCGACGTATATATAAACGATGTGCAGATGGCTCACCACGAGGGCGGATATCTGCCGTTTTCCTTTGATATTTCCGCGGTCTGCCTGCCCGGCGAAAACCGCCTGCGCGTCGAGGTCTCCGACACCCTGAGGCAGGACTTTCCCTACGGCAAGCAGTGCGCCAAGCCTCACGGCATGTGGTATACGCCGGTCTCCGGCATCTGGCAGCCGGTGTGGCTGGAGGCTGTTCCTAAAAAGAACGAGATCCGCGGCATCCGCATGACGCCGGACCTTACCGGCATCGACCTGGAGATCGACACCGACGCGGACCGCGTGGCCATTCGGGTCAATTCCCCGCATATCAATTTCCGGCTCGTCACGCTGGAAAAGAAGCTGCGCATCAATGTGCCTGAGCCGAGGCTGTGGAGCCCGGACGACCCGTACCTCTACGACATTTTCCTGGAGACCGACGGCGACCGCGTCCAGAGTTATTTTGCGCTGCGCACAGTTAGTCTACAAAATGTAGACGGATATCTGCGTTTCTGCCTCAACGGGCAGCCTCTGTTCCTGCACGGCGTGCTGGATCAGGGCTATTGGGGCGAAAACGCTTACCTGCCGGCGGGCTACGGAGACTATCTGGAGGAAGCCAAAGCCATGAAGGCTTTGGGCTTCAACTGCATCCGCAAGCACATTAAGATCGAGCACGAGGCTTTCTATTATTTCTGTGACTACACCGGCCTGCTGGTCATACAGGACATGGTAAACTCCGGCAGATACTCGTTTATGAGGGATACTGTCCTTCCGACGGTTTTCGGAAACTGCCTGGGCGACGCTCGGAAAAAGTCCGCAGACGCGGAGCGGAGGCAGCGCTTCGAAACGGATATGCGCCGGACCATGGCTCTGCTCTACAACCACCCCTGCGTCGTGGGCTACACGATATTCAACGAGGGCTGGGGGCAGTTTGAGTCCGACCGCATGTACGACATTGCTAAGGCTCAGGATCCTACCCGCTTTATAGACAGCACCTCCGGCTGGTTTGCCCAGCATAAGAGCGACGTGCAGAGCGAGCACATATATTTCCGCAACAAGCGCCTTAAGGCGAAGTCGCCGGACAAGTTCCTGCTTCTTTCGGAATGCGGAGGCTACACGCGGCCGGTCGAAGGGCACGTGCAGGCGGACAAAAAGAAATACGGCTATGGCGAGGCCGATTCCGAGGACGCGCTGACGGAAAAGATCGAGACCATGTACCGCAAGATGGTCTTCCCGTCGATTCCAGAAGGCCTCTGCGGCTGCATCTACACGCAGAACGCGGACGTCGAGGGAGAGGTCAACGGCCTGTACACGGCAGACCGGCAGGTCTGTAAGGTGGACGCGGAGCGCATGCGCGCTATCGCGGAAAAACTGCGCAGCATTTCGCCTTACGGTGAGGCGCAGAAGAGCAGCCTCAAGACGGTGCGCGTGGTGGCGGCGGTCATACACGACGGCGGAAAGATCTACGCCACTCAGCGCGGTTACGGCGAATTCAAGGACGGCTGGGAATTCCCCGGCGGCAAGATCGAAGAAAACGAGTCTCCGGAGGAGGCTGTGGTCCGCGAGATCCGTGAGGAGCTGGACGTCGAGGTCGAGCCTGAGCGCCTGCTGACGACCATAGAATACGATTACCCCAAGTTCCATCTGTCCATGGACTGCTTTGCCTGCCGCATAAAGCGCGGTCACCCGACCCTGCTGGAGCACGAGGCAGCGCGCTGGCTCACAAAGGAGCAGCTGGACGAGGTGGCCTGGCTGCCGGCGGATATTACGCTCATAGGGCAGATCCGGGACGAATGGGAGGAGCTCGTTTCCGAGCAGGTGGAGATCCCCCAGCCGAAGAGTTTCAGCGACCTGACTTTCGAAAGATAGATAATAAGCATTCAGACGGACGGGCATGATCGCCTGTCCGTTTTTTACTTCACAGAAACAACACCTTTGCTTTATACGCGCGACATATTGACAAGCTATAATCCTAATTGCAAACAGGAAATACGACAAGCCACAATTCTTTTCTCCTTCGAAACGTTAGCGCGTTTCACAACACCTCCTTCAAGGATCTGCAGAAGGCCTGAGAAACCGTTCTGTAATCCGAGTATAACCAATTGAGCAATAAGGCAAAACACCTCGCCGAGCGGAACAGGGACCGCAGAGCGGGGTGTTTTGTGTTATTATATAGGCGAGGAGGACGGAACTATGGACAGAGAACTTTTAAAGAAGAGGATAGACGCGGCGGTGGAGGAGCTCGGGGACGAGCTGGTTGAGTTTGCGCAGGGATTTTTCCGCATCCCGACGCAGAACCCGCCGGGCAACAACTATTGGGAATGCGTCCGCTATGTGGGGCGCATGATGGAAAAGCTCGGCATGCGGGTCGAGTACGTCGAGGTCCCTGAGGACAGGCTGGCTGAGCTTGCGCCGCACGGGGAAGGCCTGCCGAGGATCTCGGTAATAGGAACGTATCCCGGCGCCGAGGCGCGCCCGAACATCCATTTTACCGGCCATTACGACGTGGTCCCGGAGGGTGACGGCTGGAGCTATCCTCCTTACGGAGCGGAGATCCACGACGGAAAGATCTACGCCCGCGGATCGTCCGACCAGAAATCCGGCGTAGTGTCCGAGCTCTTTGCGCTCTACGCTCTGCAAAAGGCTGGCATAAAGCTGCGCGGGACCTACATCGCAAGCACCACTCCGGATGAGGAGACCGGCGGCCAGGCCGGCGTCGGATACCTTGTGGAGCAGGGCTATTTAAACAGGGAAAATACCGACTACTGCGTGGTCACGGAGTGCCTCAACGTGGACAATATATGCATAGGCCACCGCGGCACGCTGTGGTTCGAGATACAGCTGACCGGCAGACAGTGCCACGGCGCAATGCCTGCCGAAGGTATAAACGCGGCCGAGCACATGCGTCTGCTGCTGAACGCCATCGACGAGAAGATCCAGACCCTGCCGGAGATGAACCGCGTCTCCGAGCTTCCCATAGATCCGCCGACTTCCCGCCGGACGACGCTTGCCAACACCTATGTGCACGTCGGCGAGAAGGTCAATACGGTCCCCGGTTTTGCCCGCGTCGGTTTCGACTGGCGCATCACCCCGGAATACACGGTGGAATGGGCCAAGGAGAAGCTCTTCGGCGTTCTTGAGGAGCTTAAGGCGACTGTCCCGGACTTCAAGTACGAGTATGTGGAATTCGGCCGCATGGATCCGACGCTGGTGCCGAAAGACACGCCGGTCGTCAAGGCCTTCCAGCAGGCCGGCAAGGACTATCTGGGAGAGGTGCCGGAATTCAGCCTGTCGCCGGGCATGGACGACCAGCGCTATATAGTGCATCAGGGCGGCCTTGAACAGTGCATCGTCTACGGCCCCGGCCCGCTGTACATCGCCCACAAGGCCGACGAATTCGTACCGATAGAGGACATGAAGACCTCCGCCAAGATAATGGCGCTCGCCGCCTGCGACCTGCTGGGAGTGGTAGAATAGGACTTACCGCGACTGAGTTGTTCTCGCCGCCTGAAACCTGCTCGGCGCGGCGGAACAGGGGCTATCTCAGGCTAAGTTGCCTTCGCCTCGGCGCGGCGAAACAGAGGCTACCTCAGGCTGAGTTGCCCTCGCCTCGGTACGGCGGAATAGGGGCTATCTGCGTCTGAGTTGCCCTCGCCTCGGCGCGGCGGAACAGAGGCTATCTCAACATCAGCCGGTTTTTGATCTTAAACTCCAGATCCTTCATATCGATCCTTCCGAATTCGTCCTCGAAAGTGATTATAAGATTGGTCTCCGGCTTAATTCCGACGCTTCTCAACGCTCTCAGTTTTGCTTCCTGATGGGTGTAGTATTTCTCGTTGGACAGAAGCCCCATATGTTCCCAGTACATAAGGCGCTCGTCCTCGCGCAGGAACGTAAAATCCGGCGCAAACGGAGTGCTTCCGACCCACACGACCTGTTCATAGCGGAACAGCTGGCCGAATTCATGAAACTTTTCCGCGCAGAGAAGTTCGCCTTTTGACCGGACCCAAAGGCCAAAGCTGGTGCATTTATTCCTTTGCTCCGGCTTGTATGAGGACATCTCGTAAGGCGCAAGTGCCCACTCCATGAGCTTCGATCTGTCGGGCTGCAGCGATGCCGTAAGCTGCGCATCGTTGATCCATGGGTGGGCAGTCAGCAACCTGCGGATGATCGACGCGGAATCCGCGGATGAAAGCCTTTTCATTGCCTGGGAAACTGCAGTCAGATCCTGCTGCAGAGCTCTGAGTTCCTGCGTCAGATAGAACTTTCGCAGGTGACGGGTCACAAGCTCGTCGTCGCGCGTGACCCGCCTCTGCAGCTTTCCGTTTCCGCCTCTGGTAACGACGCAGAAATGCTCTTTCCCATGGTCTTGCACGCGCATGATCCGTCCTTCAGGCAAGTTGTCCAGCTCTTTTCTGATCAGATATTCTTCTTTTTTGAGACGAGTCAGAATTGTCTCTATTTCCAGCGCAGTATTGATCATGTTTTCGTCACTTTTTCTCTATTTCTGACCTCGCGGTTAAATAATCGAAAATAAGTTCGAATAATCCGCCCATATTTCTAACCAGTATGACCACATTTGCAAAAAATGGTCAGAACGCATTCTTTGGGGTGATTGAGGCGCTTGCAAAAGCCCTTCTTGTGGTTTAACAATAACATATATGTCAAATATTTACAAGTGAAATATTGGTGTTGACCGTGATGAAACAAAACAGACTGCAGCCGGGTTTGAGCGCTTCTGACTAAAAGCTTATAAGACTAAAAGAATGGTTAGAAGAAATGCCATATTCTTCTGACCGTTTTTAAGTTGATGCCGCGATATGGTTAGAAGGCCTCTGAAGCTGTAGTAAAAGCCAGAGAATATCCATACGGAATGTCGCAGTATTCTGACTGTTTTTAAATAACAGCGTGATTTGGTTAGAAGGCGATTAAAGTTGCTGCTAAAAAGAGGGACGGTCTGACTGCCTGAGCAGGACAGTAACCGTCCCTGTGTGTTATTCTGCTGTTTTTGATTGATTCTTCCGGGTCATCAGCGCCAGCGGATACCGACCGGATCGTTTCCGATCGGGCGTACGTTGTAATTATAGAAGCGGAAATTCTGATCCTTAATGCCGGAGTTCTTCGGGACCGCGTACAGATTGGCCTGGTCGAGCGTGCTGGAGCAGACCCCGAGGTATTCCAGCCCGTCCTTCCCGAGCACCGCAAGCTCAATGCCGCAGCCTCTGTCGTAGGAAAAATTGCGGATATCGTAGACCCAGTCGTATCCGGTGTCCGCAAGCGGTTTATCGAGCCTGGACTCGCTGGCGATCGCAAGCTTTTCGCCGTTCCAGGCAAGTCGCTTGCCGTTGCCCCACTGGTTCCAGGGCAGGAAGCCCGAATCCCGGTCGAGCCCCTCCGGAAGATCCGAAGCGTTGAGCACATAGTCGATGGCCTTTTCGTATTCGCCGCCGTTTTCGGCAAGCAGCACAAAGCGGAAGCGTGAATCCTGCGGCGCGGCCGGCTCGTCTGTGCGGACGTTTTCCATTACGCAGGTGTACAGGTAGTCGCCGCCGCTGCAGAAGTCGACAAGGATATTCTCCGAATCGTCTATGTAGTCCGCAAGGCGTATCTTCTGCGTCTGCGTGTAGTTTTCGGTCTCGATTACCGACGCATAGAGCGCGCCGTCCTCGCGTGTGACGAGCAGCAGATGCCCGTCGGCGTCGATGCTCAGGTTGTAGATATATTTGTCCGGATCCAGCGGCAGGACAGTCCTGAGGCCGTCCCCGTCGATGCCGCGCTTTCCGTCCGCCTCCTCCGTGAACGGCAGGAAATACAGGCCGTAGCCGCCCGGCACATGGCTGAAATCCATCAGCCTGTTCTTCTCGGAATAAGCGTAAAAGTAGAAGTAGAAGCCGTCATCCGCAGCAATGGAAATGCTCTGCAGATAATAGTTGTCGCCGCTTTCGTCCGGGTCTCCGTAATTGCCGGCACGGTAGATCTTCCCGTCTTTGTTCTTTGTGCCGCTTATGACCACATACTGGTCGTCCAGCACCGGAATGCGGAAGTAGTCGATGATTTTGGCCATTTCGATCCATTCCGCGCGGCGGTCGGCCGGCTTGACCAGCGAAAGCGAGTCTTCATCGACCACGTACGGAGTACCGCGTACGTTCCTGCTGTCTCCGGTCTCCGGCACTATGTATACGGACACCGGGTAGTAGTCGTAGTAGTCAGCGACGCGCACGCGCATACTGTGCTCGACGTCCGGCAGGGCGTCCCTGAGCATATCATCATAGGCCCTGCCGAGCCCGCTGGCCGCGTCGAGATTGCCTCCGATAACGGTGTAAATGGACAGCTCCGGAACTGTCGCGGTATACATGCGCGGGTTGTTCCCTTTTGTGTAGGATTCCATGGAGGTATCGGAGCTGAGGATCCCCGAATCAAAGCGCAGCGTGCTGTCCCAGAAAATGCGCTGCTTATAGGTCTCGTGCAGGCTTATCTCAAGGCCGTCGGCGGCGGAAGGATCGCCGAACAGTGTCTGCTCGAAGTATCCGACCTCCGTCCTTGGCGCGGCGATGCTGCTGACAGCCATCGGCACCGCGACGGCAGCAGCGAGCAGTAATGCAATTGTTATTATCAAAACCTTACGCATAGATCTATCCTCGATTATTCTCCGGTTATATCCGAAAGCGCTTTGCTGACGCGGTCGGCGCGGTAATTGTAGGTCTCCTTGACGTAGTCGACCAGGCCGACGCCGCGTTCCTGCAGTTCTTCCGTTGTGACGTCGCCGACGATCTTCCCCTGATGGATCAGCACCGCGCGGCCGATAAAATCTGAAACTTCTTCGATAAGGTGCGTGGACAGCAGCACTGTCTCGTTGGGCTCGAGAATTCCGAGCAGCACCTTGTAGAAGTCCTCGCGGTTGAAGATGTCGTTGCCGGCAAAGGGCTCGTCCATAAAGATGTAGTCCGCTCCCTGGCAGAGCGCCAGTATGACCTCGAACTGGTTCTGCTGGCCGGTCGAGAACTTGCGGATGTTCTTGTGCCTCGGCAGCTCGAAGAAGTCCATCAGGCCGTCAAAGCGCCTGCGGTTGAATGTCCCGAAGTGTTCCGCGTAGAAGTCCGCGTGTGCCTCGGCATCGATGTCCGGGAAGAAAGAATGCTCGCCGGTGGCGAAGGACAGCCGGGCAATATTGCCGCGGTCGATGGGCTTTCCGTCCAGCGTCACAGTCCCCTGATAGCGGATCAGGCCGAGAATGCTCTTGATGAGAGTGGTCTTGCCGGCGCCGTTTTCGCCGAAGAGTCCGATAAGTTCACCGGGGCGGATGTCCAGGTCAACATGCTGAAGCGCAAGCTTGTCTTTGTATTTTTTACTTAAATCTCTTACCTCTATCATTGGATCTCCTCCGTCTTAAGCGAAAATGTTATATACAAACAGGTCGAAAAACCTGACCGGCGTATCCGGCGGAAGCGCGGCCTCCGGCACATTGGCTTTGTAAATGAGCCAGAATGCCAGAAGAAACAGCATGCAGACCGCCAGGCCTGCGGCAAGCATTATCAGCGGCATCGGCAGGCAGCGGCGCGCAAGCTCCCCGCGGTCCGGGAGACGGCGCATCACATAGATGCTTTTGCTGCCGACGGAAAAGCTCCGGTACATGTTCCATATCTCAGCAAGCTCCACAAACACATACATCCAGAACATGGTGAATATTCCGGAGACCTCGCGGGCGAAGGGCGTCATTGTACTTCCTTCGATCAGTGTGCGGGTCTGCGTCGCGGCGTTGTAATAATAGATGTTTCTGAGCGAATCGCTGTAGCGGGTCCCGAACATTGTGCAGGCAAAGAGCAGCGCTACGACAAGAACCACTCCGCCGCTTAACAATTCTTTATTGACCGGCCATCCGGGCGGGGTATGGCGCTCGAAAAACTTACGCATCGCGGGCCTCCTTTCCCGGTTTGATCACAGGTCTGTATTCTTCAGGTTCGGTATGCGTCCTGCCGTCGTCCGCCAGGTTATACCCCGCGATCAGGCAGTAAGCTCCGAGAACGGCTGTAAATACGGAGAATATTATCACATCGCCGTTGCCGAAGGTCGTGCGGAACAGGGTAGGCGCGGAAGCAAAGACCATTATCGGCGCAAATGCCCTGCGCTCGCCCTCGGGCTGGCGGGTCTTTATCTGCAGATACGAGCAGGCCGCCGCGCAGGCGAATATCTGCGCCGCGTTGCCGACAAGCTTTCCCGGATCCTGCAGAGGGATGACCGAGTGCAGGAAGTCGTTCCGGAAGAACGCCAGGTATATGCCCTGGGGACCGTAGACTGCAGCCTCGGCAGGGAGGTCTCTTGCGGCGGAAGCCCACAGACGGGACAGTCCGTAAAACACGGCTGCCTGGCCTGCCCATAACAGCAGCAGGCAGATGACGCCGCAGACGAAGTGCCAGATATAAGCTGCCTTTTCGGAGACCTGCAGCCGGCGGAAGGTGTAGGTTACAACTGATTGGGTCTTGGCCGCCCCGGCGCTCATGCAGATGACCGCTATTGCCAGGAATGCCGCGAAGAACGGGAGGACCAGCCAGGATTCGGCGACCGCCTCATCAAAGCTTGGCTGACGTATGCCGCGCCAGCAGAAAAGGCCGGCATCGGTCAGCGCCATGACAGCGATTGCTGTCGACGTTTTGTAGACAGAACTGTGCAGATACAGTTCCAGCACCGACAGATGCGCTTTAAACTTTCCTGCCGGACGCGCGCCGACGTTTTTATTATTTAAAACCTCTTTTGACATTACGCTTCCTCCCAATACTTCCTGATCAGATCCGCTGCCCCGTCCGCGTCAAGCCCTGTCTGCTTAAGCACGCGCACCATGCCGAGGACTTCCTCCTCCAGCAGTTCGGCCTTAAGCTGACCCAGCTTTTCCGCGCTCAGCGTCATAACGCTGCCGGAACCCGCGCGGCTTTCGATGAGCCCGGCTTCCTCCAGCAGCGCAAAAGCTTTCTGCACAGTGTTGGGATTTATCCCGAGCCTGGCTGAAAGCACGCGTCTCGACGGCAGCTCGTC
>JAFYFK010000086.1 GCA_017543805.1 Bacillota bacterium
CTTCAGGGAAAATAGAGAAGGAGAGAAGTATTTCAATACATTCTTGAATGGCGTGATCGTTTGATATTGAGTCCAAAAGGAATTGATATAAACGTGGAGTTGAATGAATAGAATAAGCATATAAAACAGATATACGCCCACAGAGGCTACCACGATAAGCCGCAGATCCCGGAGAATTCGCTTCCGGCGTTTAAGCGCGCCATAGAGAACGGCTGGGGAGCGGAGCTCGACGTTCATATCCTGAAGGACGGAACGCTTGCTGTGTTCCACGATTCCGAGCTTAAGCGCTGCGCCGGGGTCGACGGGATAATAGAAGACCTTGACCGCGCGCAGCTTAAGGAGCTGCGGCTTGAGGGCACTGACAATACAGTTCCTCTTTTTGACGAAGTGCTTGCGCTTTTCGAGAACGCGACACCGCTGATAATCGAACTGAAGACCTATAAGGGCAACCACAGGGCTCTGGCTGAGGCCGTCTGCAGGCGCCTGGACAGTTATAAGGGTCTGTACTGCATAGAGTCCTTCGACCCGCGCGCCATAGCTGACGTCCGCGAGCTGCGCCCCGGCACCTGCACCGGCCAGCTGTCCCAGGACTTTGAAAAAGAACCGTCAGGCCTCCCGCGCTACCAGCGCATAATCCTTACAAACCTGCTGTTCAACGTCAAAACGCGCCCTGATTTTATAGCTTACAGATTCGAGGATCGCTTTAAAAAGAACAACCAGCGCGTCGTAAAAAAACTCGGCGTTCAGGAGGTGAACTGGACTATCCGAAGCAAGAAGGACTTCGACGAATGCATACGGGCCGGTTCGATCCCGATCTTCGAAAAATTCGATCCGAGAGAATAAGACATTTTCACTTAAACAAAAAAGGCGGCCGAGGCCGCCTCTTTTATTTGATAAAATTAGAACTCCAGGTTCTTTCCGTCCTTGCCGAAGAGATGGACGACGTTGCCGCCGAAGGTGAAGGCGATCTTGTCTCCGATCTTTATGCCGTCGTGGTGAACGCCCTGAAGGTCCATGGTCTGGACTATTACGATGACGTTCTGGCCGAGGCTCTGCAGGTGCAGATGAACGGAGCTGCCCATCATTTCGCTGACGTCGACGGTTCCGTGGAACATATCCTTGCCCTCGCCGAAGAGCGCGATGTGCTCCGGACGGACGCCGAGAGTGATGTCCTGGGACTCAACGTTGTGCGCGAGCAGGCGGGCCTGCTTCTCCGCCGAGATCTCGATCTTCTTGCCGTCGAGTTCCGCGGTGTATTTGTCGCCGGTCCTTACAAGCTTGGCGTTGAAATAGTTCATCTGGGGAACTCCGATAAATCCGGATACGAAGAGATTTGCCGGATGATCGAAAACTTCCTGCGGTGTGCCGATCTGCTGCACTTCGCCGTCCTTCATGATGACGATGCGGTCGCCGAGGGTCATAGCCTCGGTCTGGTCGTGCGTTACGTACATGAAGGTGGTGTTGATGCGCTGGCGAAGCTTGATTATCTCTGCTCTCATCTGGTTCCTGAGCTTTGCGTCCAGGTTGGAGAGAGGCTCGTCCATCAGAAGTACCTTAGGCTCGCGGACTATCGCGCGGCCGATAGCTACTCTCTGGCGCTGGCCGCCGGACAGCGCCTTGGGCTTGCGCTCAAGATATTCGGTGATCCCGAGGATCTCAGCGGCCTCGTTGACCTTCCTGTCGATCTCGTCCTGCGGGACCTTCTTGAGCTTGAGCGGGAAGGCCATGTTCTCGCGAACGGTCATATGCGGGTAGAGGGCGTAGCTCTGGAATACCATAGCTATGTCTCTGTCCTTGGGCGCTACGTCGTTTACGAGCTTTCCGTCGATAAGGAGCTCACCTCCGGAGATCTCCTCAAGTCCCGCGACCATGCGCAGGGTAGTGGATTTTCCGCAGCCGGAGGGGCCGACCAGAACGACGAATTCGCGGTCCGCGATCTCGAGATTGAAATCGTCGACTGCTACGACGCCTTCGGCCGTGACCTTAAGGTTGGACTTTTTCTGGGGTTCGCCCTTCTTGCCCTTTTTCTTTTCGTTGTTTGGGTAGATCTTTTTTATATGTCTCAGGCTGACTTCTGCCATTTTAATTACTCCTTCCGTATATTTTTGTCATCCTTGCGATGCGCTCTGCAAGCTGCGGCGTAAACGCTCCGGGCTTTGACCTCCAGAGCCAGTTTCCGCCAATGGTTCCGGGCACATTGATGCGCGCTTCCGTTCCGAGTTCAAGATAATCCTGCATCTGGGCTACAAATAGATCCGCCACGCTGCTCATTCCCGCGCGGATGATCCCGCGGGCAAAGCCTTCTTCGTCATTCAGCCCGAGATATTCTTTGGCGTTTGCGAGGTCCCAGGGTTCGGCGCTCTCCTTCCATCCGATCACCGGAGGATTGTCGTGAGTCCCGATGTAGCAGACGCAGTTGGTGCTGAAGCTGTGCGGGAGGAAGGTGTTCTCGTCCTTCACGTCGAAGGCGAACTCGATGAGCTTCATCCCGGGGAAGCCGGAATCCGCAAGCAGCTTCCTGACCTCCGCGCTGGGGTAACCAAGATCTTCAGCTATAAAGTGAAGCCTGGGGAACCAGTTCTTCAGCACTCCCACAAGATCCATGCCCGGGCCTTTTACCCACCGGCCGTTCCTTGCGGTCTTTGCCCCGTAAGGCACTGCCCAGTAGCTCTCGAAGCCGCGGAAGTGGTCTATGCGGATCATGTCGTAGAGCTTTTTCGCCCCGCCTATGCGGCGTATCCACCAGCCGTAGCCGTCCTCAGCCATCCGTTCGTAGTCGTACAGAGGATTGCCCCAGAGCTGTCCGTCCTGGTTGAAGTAGTCAGCGGGAACGCCCGCGACCTCTTTCGGCACGTTGTTGCGGTCCAGCTGGAAATATTCCGGAGCTGCCCAGACGTCCGCGGAATCGAGCGCCACATATATCGGGAGATCCCCGATTATGCCTATGCCTTTCTTTTCCGCATAAGCCTTCAGCAGATGCCACTGTTTAAAGAACAGGTACTGCAGATAGGTGTAGAAACGCACATCCTTTTCCAGCAGCTTTCCGTATTTTTCAACAGCTTCCGGCCTGTGGAGACGTATGTCCTTATCCGGCCAGTCTATCCAGGAGACCATTCCGAAATGCTTCTTGACCGCCATGAACACGGCGTAATCGGGAAGCCATCCGCTGTTCTCTTCAGAGAATTCCGCGACCTCCGCTGCGTCCTTCTCCCAGCCCCGCTCAAACGCCTTTTCGAGCAGTTCATAGCGGTTTGCGTAAAGAAGTGCGTAATCGATCTTTTCCGGATCGCTCCCCCAGTCGAAGGAATTGATCTCTGCCTCCGTCAGAAGTCCGTCCTCAACGAGCATGTCCGGGTCTATAAAATACGGATTGCCTGCGAATGTAGACGGGCTCTGGTAAGGGGAATCACCGAAGCTGGTCGGTCCGAGCGGAAGCATCTGCCACCAGCGCTGCCCCGCGGCGCTCAGGAAATCTATGAAATTTTTCGCGGCTTTGCCGACCGTCCCTATGCCGTAAGGCGACGGGAGCGAAAATACCGGCATCAGTATGCCACTGCTTCTTTCCATTGCTCAGCCTTTCACCGCGCCAGCAGCAACGCCCTTGATGATGTGCTTCTGACATGCAAGATAGAATATGATCACAGGTATTATCGAGAGCAGGATCAGCGCCATCGTAGCGCCGAGGTCTACTGTGCCGTAGCTGCCCTTCAGATACTGGATGTGGATGGGGATAGTTCTGTATTCGTTGATGTCAAGCACCAGATACGGCAGGAGGTAGTCGTTCCAGACCCACATGATCTCCAGGATGCCCACGGATATCATTGTCGGCTTGAGCATCGGAAATACAACGGAGAAGTAGGTCCTGAGCGGTCCGCAGCCGTCGATCGAGGCTGCTTCCTCGATCTCGATGGGTATCGACTTTACGAAGCCTACGAACATGAAGATCGCGAGGCCCGCGCCGAATCCCAGGTACACGATAGGTATCGTCCATGGTGTGTTTAGCTTCAGGGTGTCAGCTGTTTTCGAAAGCGTGTACATTACCATCTGGAACGGAACTACCATGGAGAATACGCAGAGATAGTAAATTGTCTTGCAGAATTTGGAGTTGACGCGGGCGATGTACCATGCTGCCATCGATGTGAAGAGCAGGATCAGCGCGGTGGAAACTATCGTGATGAACGCGCTGAACGCGACGCTCTTCCAGAACGGATAGTTGCCGAAGGTCATGCCCTTGATGAAGTTCGAAAAGCCCGCGTACATCTCGCCGGTCGGGATGGCGAAGGTGTCGCTCTTTACATATGTGTTGAGCTTGAACGAGTTGATGACTACCGCAAGCACGGGGAGCACATATATGACGCAGATTATTCCCAGAACTACAGAAAGCAGCGTCTTTGTCCTGTTTTCAGCGGAAAGTGTGTTCTTATTCATTACTGCTGCACCTCCCTCTTACGGGTAAAGGCAAGCTGAGCAAGCCCGAGCCCTGCCACAAGGATGAAGAAGATGACGGCCTTGGCCTGAGCGACGCCCGGGGATGTCGAGCTCGAACCGTAGAACGTGTTGTAGATGTTCAGAGCGAGCATTTCGGTCGTCTTGATCGTGGTTCCGTCCGGCTGGATTATGAACGGCTGGCCGGCTGTTAAAGCCAGGTTCTGGTCGAAGAGCTTGAAGCCGTTCGTCAGGGACAGGAACGTGCAGATCGTAATGGACGGCATTACGTTGGGTATCGTGACCCTGAAAAGAGTCTGGCTCTTTGTCGCGCCGTCGATCTTCGCGGCTTCGAGCATGTCCTCGGGGACCGCCTGCAGGCCTGCGATGTAAATGATCATCATATAGCCTACCTGCTGCCAGCACATGAGGATTATCAGACCCCAGAAGCCGTATTTTGTTTCGAGAAGTATAGAAGTATTATAACGGGAAAGGATCCCGTCGAATATCATTGACCAGATATAGCCCAGGACGATGCCGCCGATGAGGTTCGGCATAAAGAATACCGTCCTGAAGAGATTGCTCCCTTTAAGCCCCTGCGTCAGAAGATACGCAACGGTAAACGCGAGCACGTTTATAAGGACAAGCGATACGATAGCGAAAAGAGCCGTATACCAGAATGAGTGGGTAAAGGTCTCATCCGCGAATGCGGCAATGTAGTTGTCGACCCCGTTGAACTGCGCGTCGCGTATGAGGCGGAATTTGCAGAACGACAGGTATATGCCCTGAATGAAGGGCCATACGAACCCGATCGCAAACGCAGCCACAATAGGCCCCATAAAGAGCCATGACCAGCGGCGCAGCGGGTTTTTAAATATTCCTTTCAAAGATCTTACCTCCTCTGATATGTAGATATAAAAGGGGGGCGGGCGTCATAACACCCGCCCCTCTGACTTTCAGCTATAAGGCGAAGATCTTATATTACTGATTTGCTTTCTGGTACTGAACTGCCCAGCCGTCAACGAACGCGGTCTTGACCTCTGCCCAGTTTGCAGCGGACTGATCTGCGTTGTACTTGTTGAGAGCGGATACGAGAGCTGCTCTGTAGTCGTCAACGTTCGGCTGATAGTTGGTTGCCCAATCCATTACGTAGCATCCGTTAGCGGTGTACTTTTCAGCGTCTGCGAGGAAGCCGTTCTGGGAGGCCGGAGCGCTCTTGTAAGGAATGACGCCGAGTTCGCCGACCATCTTGCCTGCAGCTTCAGGGTCGGAAACGAGCCATACCATGAAGTCGATGGTTGCCTGCTGATCAGCCTCGGAAGCCTTGGCGTTTACAGCCCAGCAGTTTTCGGTACCGCAGTTGAGTCCGGCCTTTTCTTCGCCGGCGACTCCGCAGTAGTACGGGATCATTGTAGCGTTAGGAACAGTTTCGGAAACAGCTGCATATTCCCAGGAGCCGTTTACGAAGAATGCTGCCTTGCCGGTCTTGAATTCGTTCTCGGCATCGTGGCCGCCGTTTGCGAGAGCGGTCGGCTCGGTGCAGGAGTTGTTGATGCACAGGTCATACAGGTTCTTGAAGTTGTCCATGTATGCGCCGGTGAGGGTTGCGGGGCACTCGCTCCAGCCGCCGGCATCTCTTTCCTCATAGAAGTACTCGAGGTTAGCCATGTGGCCGGTGAATCTCCAGCTGGAGGAACCGTCCATGTCGGAGCTGCTGAATGCGTCGAATCCGAGCTTGGAAGCGTTCTTGTGGATGTCTTCGGCAACCTTCTTGAGTCCTGCGAAGTTGGTGATCTCATCCATGCTGTGTCCGGCCTTTTCGATGAGGTCGGGGTTTACGATGATGCCGTAGCACTCATAGCAGTAACCGATGGAAACGAGCTTGCCGGTCTCATCATAGAGGTTGTAAGCGTCAGTGTTGAGCTCGTTGGCGATAGCGGTTCCCTTGAGGTCCAGAGCGTAGTCCTTCCACTGCTTTACGCCGGCCTGGTTGCCGATTACGAACATGGTCGGAGCAGCGGACTTATCCATCTCGGAAGTAAGGGTCTGGCTGTATGTTCCGGAAGCGGCGGTGACGACCTTAACGGCTACGCCGGTCTTTTCGGTATACATCTTTGCCAGTTCCTGAGCAGTCTCGTCAAGTTCGGGCTTAAAGTTAAGCCAGTAAACAGAACCGCTCTTCTTGGAGCTGCCTCCGCATGCTGCAAGGCCAAATACCATGACCATTGCAAGGAGAACAGCTAATACTCTTTTCAGGTTTTTCATTGTTTCTCTCCTTTTTTAATATGATACCTAAAAAAATAATTAACCTTTTATATATCTACGCCGTTCAGCGCAAATATCTGCTATAAGTTCCGGACCGAGCCGCCCTGCCGGAGGGCGGTATTAAGGCGGATGTGGCAGTGCTCTCCGCTGCCTTCGAGTTTGTCCATCAGGATCTTTACAGCCCGCTTCCCTATCTCTTCCTTTGGCTGCACCAGGGTGGTGAGCGTCGGTATCGTGTACAGCGACATGTTTATGCCGTCTATGGCTATGACCGAGCAGTCCCCGGGGACGTCGATGCCCTCGTCGTGCAACGCCTTAATGGCTGCGATGGCCATGGAATCCGCTATGGCGAATATCGCGGTGAATTCTTTCCCGGAAGCGGCAAATACCCTGGTCTTGTCGTACACCGAATCCATTCTGTAGGTCGAGCTTTCTATGGTCAGGCCTTCGTCCGGCTCGATGCCGGCATCCCTCAGCGCGTCCAGGTATCCGCGGTAGCGGAGCTCGCTTATCGAACCGTCCCTTGAAGAATCCATAAGCACCGCTATTTTCCGGTGTCCCTTGTCTGTAAGGTACTTTACGGCTTTGTACGCTTCCGCGCGGTCGTCTATGGAAACAGAGGAAAACGCCGCTCTGTCCACCGTTCCGAAATTGTTCGCGTATGTGCAGCACACAAACGGTATATCTATGGGCGCGACTTCATCAGCCGTATAATCGAAGCGTCCGCCGAGAAGTATTATGCCCTTGAGTTTCTTGGACCTTGCGAGGCGCGCGGCAGCCGCCAGTTCGTCCTCGCCCGCTCGTATCTGCCGGATAGACAGTGTGTATCCGGCCTTTTCCACCGACTTTTCTATTGCGGTAATTATAGGGGTAAAGAACGGGTTGTCAGCGCCTCTGACAACGACGCCGATGGAGTCGCCGCCGGACTTTACCAGGTCCCTTGCCGAAGCGTTGGGAACGTAATGCAGCTCTTTTACGGCGCTGAGCACGCGGGCGCGTACGTCGTCGCTGACATCGGGATGCTCGTTAAGGTCACGGGAAACAGTGCTTACCGAAACCCCGCTCAGCTCTGCCACATCCCTGATAGTCATCCTGCATTCTCCTTACTTTCAGAGTTTCTGGAAACGTTACC
>JAFYFK010000087.1 GCA_017543805.1 Bacillota bacterium
AAATAAAAAACAGCAGAGCATCAGCCGCTCTGCTGTCCGCGTGTTTCAATTATCTACAGTACTTTGCTCAGGAATTCCTTTGTGCGGTCCTCCTTGGGTTCGCTGAAGAATTTGTCCGGTGTGTTCTCTTCTATGATGTGTCCGGAATCCATAAATATGATCCGGCTTGCCACTTCCTTGGCAAAGCCCATCTCGTGCGTGACTACCATCATCGTCATATGGTCATCCGTGGCCAGAGATCTCATTACGTTGAGTACTTCCTTTACCATCTCGGGATCCAGAGCGCTGGTAGGTTCGTCAAAGAGCATCACCTCGGGCTTCATGCACAGTGCGCGGACTATTGCCACGCGCTGCTTCTGGCCGCCGGAAAGCTTGCTCACATATTCGTCGGCCTTCTCGGGAAGCCCAACCCTTTCCAGGAGCTTCATGGCGTCAGCCTTGGCTTCGTCCTCAGTCTTTCCGAGCACCTTTACCGGGCCCAGCGTTATGTTCTGAAGCACCGTCAGATGCGGGAAAAGGTTGAAATGCTGAAAGACGAATCCCATTTTTGTGCGGACCCTGCGCATCTGATCCGAATCGTTCGGGTCAAGCAGCTCCCCGTCAAAATATATCTTTCCGCTGTCGATCTTCTCCAGACCGTTTACGGAACGGAGGAGCGTGCTCTTTCCCGAGCCGGACGGACCTATAAGGCATACGACCTCGCTCTTTTCTATATTCAGGGAGACATCGTCCAGCGCGACGACCTTCGGAAAGCTCTTGCTCACATGTTCGATCTTAATCACTTTCAGCAAGCTTCCTTTCTAACCTGGAGGTTAATTTGGAAATGACCAGGGTCAGGACCAGATATATGATGCCTGCGCCTATCATCGGGAAGAAGTAGTTGTAAAAACGCGCTCCGAGTATCGAAGAGGACTTGTTCAGCTCTACGACGCCTATGGTGCTTACGAGCGAGGAATCTTTGATGAGCGTTATGAATTCGCTCGTCAGGGGCGGTACGATGCGCTTGAAGGACTGGGGAAGGATTATCTCCTTCATGACCTGGCTGTCGCTCAGGCCTATGCTCATTCCGGCCTCCCACTGCCCTTTGTCTATCGAATTGATAGCCGAACGGATAAGCTCGCAGCTGTAGGCGCCGGAGTTGATGCTTATTGCGGTGATGCCGACCGGCAGACTGCTGAGCCCGAGGTAATTTCCGGTGATCATCTGGTATAGCATCGGGACGCCCAGATAGAAGAACGACAGCTGAAGCAGCATGGGAGTTCCGCGGATTATGTCTATATACCATTTGCCTATAAAGTTCAGAACTTTGGACTTGCAGGTCTTGAACACCGCCGCGATGATCCCCAGGATGATCCCGAAAAACGTCGCGCATACCGCTATGAAAAGCGAGAGCTTGGCCCCGTTCAGCAAAAACAGTATGTTTTCAATTGTAAAGATCTTCTGTATCGTCGCTAACACGGAGCCGTCTCCTTATTACATTCCGTACTTGTCGCAGAGAGCTTTGTAGGTATCGGACGCCAGGTAAGCATCCAGCGCCTTGTTGACAGTCTCGGTCACGACGGGCTTTTCCTTGTTGTTGATGAGACAGAGGGTCTCTTCGAGCAGAGGCTCTTCGCACATCACGAAGTTGTCGTGCTCGTTTACATAGTTGATGCCTACCGCGTAGTCCGCGACTACAAGGTCAAGGTTGCCTGCGAGCAGGTTCTGGAAAAGCACTGTGTAATCGCCGGGGTTGACGACCTCGAGATCCGGGAACCATTCGGAGACGATGGTATAAGCGGTAGTTCCGGTCGGGGCGCCGACCTTCATTCCGGCCTTGAAATCGTCAGCGGAAGCGATGCCTGTGTCATCCCTGGTGATGATCATCTGTTTGGTGGTCAGATGGGAGGTGCAGAAGTTGACCATCTGGGCGCGCTCCTCGGTATAGCTGAACGCCGACATTCCGATGTCGACCTGCCCTGCCTGGACCGCGGAAATGATGGTGCTGAAGTCCATCTGCTTGAACTCGATGCCGAGATTCGTCTTGTTCTGTTCGTTGATAACGTCAACGAGCTGGGCGATCATCTCGATCTCGAAGCCCTTGAGGGATCCGTCGGAATCGAGATACTCAAACGGCGGATAGTCAGGGGATGTCGCGATAATTATCTTGTCTTTGGTGAGCAGCGAGCCTGTAAAACCGCTGTCGGAGGATTTGCCGCCGCCGCACGCAGCGAGCGAGAATACGAGCATAAGGCTTATAAGCAAAACGATTACTTTCTTCATGGTATTTGTTCCTTTCCTGAATTCTGTATGGCGATGGTTTAATCTTTTATCTTTATCAGAGCAAAGTCTTCTGTCTTGAACATTTCTCTTTCGCCGAATTCAGCGACCTTGCTCAGCTTGTGTTCTTTTATATCGTGAAATCCCTTTGCTATCGGGATGAATATCGAACCGGGGCGCAGAGGTTCGTTGTGGGAGGTTACCAAAAGGTAATCCGAATATTTTTCGGCCAGCATGTCCATCGTCTTGACGTATGTGTCGAACGTCGGTTCGAAACAGTACATCGGCGCCGGATAATAGGTGTCTCCGGTAAAGAGGATCTTCTCTTCTTTGTTGTCCAGCATGATGGCGTCCTTCGCGTGGCCCGGGGTGTGCACCACCCCGAATCGTCTGCCGCCGAGATCGAACACATACCCCTCTTTTATAAGCGTGTAGCTGATAGGATGAAATTCGTAAGTGTGCGACTTGATCGGCGCGTCGTCCGCGAACTGGTCTTCCGCGAAGTTCGGACCTGTATAGGTGTCCGGCAGCGGCTGGGTCAGCGCTTTGATCATGTCCGGATGGTCGAAGGCGTATACATTGTCGAACTGCCAGTCTCCAAGGAAGTGGTCGAAATGGTGGTGCGAGTTGCAGACGAGCAGTTCCCCGTCCCAAAGCTCGCTGACGCATTTCTTCATGTCCCCTATTCCGAGGCCCGTATCCCAGAGAAGCGCTTTGTCCTTTCCTTTTATCAGATAAGAGATGACTTCCTGGAAATGATACGGTTCGTAGATGGCCAGGATATCGTGACCTATGTCGTAGACCTTGAACCAGGGCTGCGACTGTTCAATTTCCTTGAATTCGCTGTATTGAGGCCTTACCTGTTCCCAATCTTTCATATGCTGTATCTCCTGCGGTTTTAAGAAATTTTTAGACAGTATAAGACTTGCATAATTATTTGTCAACAGTTTTTGTGTAAAAAATATGATTTTATTTGCACCAGCGCTTATAATGTCTGATTTTTCGGGATTTTTGCTAACAATACAACGAAGCTGCGCATTAAATGTACGCAAAATCACATAAATATTTATTAAATTATTCGACAGTTTTATTAATCTGCAAAAATAAAGGACCCCTCTGTCCGAGGAGTCCGCAGTCGATAACAAAACGCTGCAGCGCCAAAGGCTTATTTCTCGTTTACGGCTATCCAGATCTCTCCGGAATAGTTCGGGTCATCAGTCCTGTCGGACGGGTAAACTTCGATCTCCGCGCCTGCGGCGTATTCGTAACGGTCGCTGCCCGGGAAGAATTCGCTGACGATCTTCCTGTATGTATCAATGAATGTGTCCGGCATTTTGCCTTTAAACGGGAACACCGCGTAGGTGAATTCCGGAAGTTCTATGACCTCAAGATCTCCGTCCACCGACGCTCCGTTATACTCCGCTCCTATTCCGTACGGAAACACATCCCCTTCCGTTTCAAGCGAGAAGCAAATTCCCAGAAGTCCGGCAAGCCTTGGTTTTTCGGGAATATAGCTGCAGATCTTCTGCATCGTCCCGTCCTGTCCGCACTTTGCCCAGAAGCCTGTGATGTCCGGCGTGCCGGCTCCGGTCTCAGGCTTACGCACACGCACTCTTTTGCAGACGACATTAATCGCGCCCGGTCTCTCAATTCGATAATCCATTTCATTTCCTCCTGTCAGAATCAGTTTTACAGACAGTCTGGAAAAGGATTTGACCGTTCCGCCGTTTCTTGCTTCGGTCGGCGTAATGCCATGGAAACGCGAAAAGGCGCGCGTGAAACTCTCAGGCGTTTCATACCCGTACTTGAGAGCGATGTCGATCACCTTTTCGCTGCTGTTGATAAGCTCGTCCGCAGCCAGCGAAAGGCGCCTCATGCGGATGTAATCGCCGAGCGTAAAGCCGCACATTATGCTGAAGGTTCTCTGAAAATGAAACGAAGACGAACAGGCCTCTTTCGCCACCGCGTCATAATCGATCTCCTCAGTCAGATGCGCTTCTGTATAGTCGATCGCCCTCTGTATGCCTTTTATCCAGTCCAATTTCGATTCCTCCTGTCCTGCGATCTCATTCTAGCAGGGACAGATATGCGTTTCCTGACTCTGCGTGCCGAGTGATGTCAGATGATGAAATGAAGCTTTCTTGCCGATTACTATATCATTTTTTGTTATTTTGCGCCAATCAGCAGCAAATCGTTTAAGTCCGGGTCGTTTCAGCCAGCGGGTCACAGATCCGGTATTTTTATGGAAAGCTCTGCTGATTGTATCTGGAAGTAACCCTACGTCTTATACGCGCCCAGGGGTAACCCTGCGTCTTATACGTGCCCAGGGGTAACCCTGCGCTCGGCTCACCGCCTCGGAATCGCAAGCGATTCCGGACGCTTCGCCGTGCTCGGGACTCCGCGGTCCGGCAGCTGACGCTGCCGGCCGTTCCGACGAACCCCTTTCAGGGGTTCGTGCTACGGTCATTTACCAAAGCAAAACTCCGCCGTTTGGCGGAGGTTTGCTTTGGTAGTGCCCAGGGGGATCGAACCCCTGATTCCAGCGTGAGAGGCTAGCGTCTTGACCACTTGACCAGGGCACCGTATTGAATTCGGAACATTTGGTATTATACAGATAAAAAGCGGGTCTGGCAAGCATTATTTTTGTCAGACCCGGATATTTTAGTAAAACGTGCAGACAGGCTCGACCGGCGGCGCGGCTTTTTCGATCTTGGAGACCTTCAGCACCGGCCCGACCTTTCCGCCGTAAACCTTGTGCTTCATGATCATTATCTCCGCCGTTACCCACACCCAGCTTCCGCTCTGAGGCGCTTTTTCGGCCCACAGACAGGCCAAACCGCACATCCTGATATCAGCGACGCAGCAGGTCATTACCTGGCGTCCTATGACGAATCCGTCATCCAGAGCGCCGGAACGTCCGGTGATACCCTTAAAGCGAACAGTCTTGCCGTCGTACTTTTTCAAATCCTCACCCATATCGCGGTACCAGATGGCGTAATCGCGGTCGGCGATCTCTATGACCGGAGCCTCCACGTCGAACGGCAGAGGATCTTCGATGTCGTCGTTTTCGATGTTGCCGTCCAGATATTCGTAAATTATGTCTGTTCCACGGTTGGCTCCGCGCACAAGCTTGTGGAGCTCCATCTTGTCCACGTCCGGCTTGCAGCGGTTAAACACTATCGTATTGCAGGTCTGCAGCTTGTCATAGGTCTGCTGGCGCATGTTGGCGTTGTAAGCAAGTATGGTATTGCTGTCCGCGATGCACATCTCCTGATAGATGACCCAGTTCTGCGGCATGGCCTGGAAAAGCTTGTCCAGCATCCACATGCCGTTATACTCGATTATGATCATCTCTGCCTTGTTCTTTTTTACCAGGCGCTCCAGGTTGACGGGGTTCAGCTTGCGCTCGTCCTCAATAACTTCAATAAAGACGTTCGGCGCGGCAAACTTCGCGGGATCGTATTCGACCTCGCCTTCCTCGCAGAGCAGCATTAAAATATTTTCGCCCTCGTTGAAGCGCTCGTCTTCCAGCGTGTCCTGTATAAAAGATGTCTTTCCGGCTTCCAGAAAGCCGTCAAAAAGATATACGGGGATATCGCGTGCCATTTTTATACTCCAAAGAGTTCCTCGACTTCGTGTTCCTTAAGTTCGGCGCCTATTACGCAGAGCATGCCCGTGGTGGCGGCGCTGCCGTTCCTGACCTCGATCTCGCCCGGCGTGTAATCAAAATGCAGCCAGCTGCCTTCCGGGGTCTGAACGATGCCCTTTGCCCTGAGCACCATGCCGAAACGGTCGGTGTCCTCAAAGGCTGCCAGGGCAGACTTAATATCTTCCTCGGTAAAGCGCTTTGCGGTCTCGTGACCCCAGCTGGTGAAAACTTCGTCGGCGTCGTGCTCGCCGTGGTGATGATGGTGATGATGACCGTGTTCGTCATGGTCATGATGATGGTGTTCATGTT
>JAFYFK010000088.1 GCA_017543805.1 Bacillota bacterium
GCATCCGGCTCCGACGGGTTGCTCAAGCTGATTACCAATTCCGGCCTCTGGCTCGGCGGTTTCCTGTACTTTATAGCCGCGGTGCTGAACATCTATGTGCTGCGCTTCCTGGATTATTCCGTCGCGTTTCCGCTCAAGGCCATCACTTACATCTGGACCGTGGTGCTGGCGTACCTTTTCTTCAAGGAGAAGATCACCGGCCGCAAGATGATCGGCGTCGCGCTCATAATCCTCGGCGCAGTCCTGATCTCGATGTAGATTCCATAAAATACAAAACAGCAGGGCTTTCGCTCTGCTGTTTTTGATTGAAATTATGATTTGGGGCCGATGGTTTTACAGCTCCGCGATCACTTCGCACTCGAGGAAGACGTCCTTGGGCAGCCTTGCTACCTCGACGCAGGAGCGCGCCGGATACGGTTCCCTGAAGTACTGCGCGTAGATGGCGTTTATAGCCGCAAAATTGTTCATATCGCTGATGAAAAGCGTTACCTTGACAACTTTATCGATGCTGGTGCCTGCGGCCTTCATAAGCTCCGTAACGTTCTTAAACGCCTGGTGGGCCTGAGCCTCAAGCCCTTCGGCCAGCTCGCCTGTCTCCGGGATGATGGGGATCTGCCCGGAAGCGAATACCAGGTTACCGACTATCTGCGCCTGCGCGTAGGGGCCGATCGCCGCCGGCGCCTTATCTGTTACAACTGTCTTCATATCCAATCCTCCGTTTCTACTGTGTGATTCTGGCTTCTTATAGCTTCGACCAGCCTGTCGCCGTGCTCCTTGCCGCTGACCTCGCAGTCGATGTGGACCTTGATCTCGTTGGGGTTGAGACCGGCGCTCAGCTTGTCGTGCTCTATCTTTAATATGTTGCCGCCGTTCTGCGCGACTATCGAAAGCAGGCCCATCAGGCTTCCCGGCCTGTCGACGACGGTGACGATCAGCTTGATCCGTCTGTGCCTTGCTACAAGGCCGCGCTCGATGATGGTCTGGATAAAACTGACGTCTATATTGCCGCCGGAGAGCAGGCAGACGACCTTTTTGCCTTTGACGTCTATCTTGCCTGAGAGCACCGCGGCCACAGGGGTCGCGCCTGCCGGTTCAACGACCTGCTTGCAGCGCTCGAGGAGCAGCAGCACCGCATCTGCGATCTCGTTTTCCGACACCCGGACCATGCCGTCGGCGTACTTGTTGATTATCTCCACGGTCTTGTCGCCGGGTACCCGTACGGAAATTCCGTCAGCTATGGTCGAGGAATAGTCCGTGGTGACGTAGGACTTGGTCTCGAAGCTCCTGACTATGGCGTCGGCGCCTTCCGCCTGAACGCCGTAGACCTTGGCTTTGGATCCGGAAAGCTTTACCGCCAGCGCGATCCCCGCAAGCAGTCCGCCGCCTCCGGCAGGAGCGATTATTATGTCCGCGTCCGGGAGGTCTTCCAGTATTTCGAGCCCGAGCGTGCCCTGGCCGGCGATGACTTCCTCGTCGTTGTATGGGTGGAGGAACTCCGCGCCTTCGGCTTTGCAGATCTCGCAGGCTTTCTGGTAGGCCTCGTCGTAGCAGCTGCCGTGCAGCACTACCTTTGCGCCGTAGCCTGCGGTCGCCTGGACCTTGGCTATCGGTGCCGCGGCCGGCATGACTATGGTCGCGGGGATGCCGAGCAGCTTGGAAGCGTACGCGACGCCCTGCGCGTGGTTGCCGGCGGACGACGCCACGACCGGACTGCGGTCGCCGCGCTCAGCCATCGCCGACAGCTTGTTGCTGGCGCCGCGGATCTTAAAGGATCCGGTCTTCTGCCTGTTTTCGCACTTCAGGTATATCTGGCCTCCGGTCATCGCGGAGAATGTCGACGACGGGTCCAGCTCCGTGTGGTGCAGCAGGGGGCGCAGGCGCTCTCTAGCTCTTACGATGTCCATCCATTCTATGCTCAAAATTATCACCTCGGTTTTGAATTACTGATTGCTTTACAGTATAATTATACTACACATACCAGGTCTCGGCACGCGGAAAAGCGGCCGGCCCGCAGGAGGAGAAAAAGGATCTTTCCATGGACATAAAAGAACAGAAAAAAGCGCTCAGAAAGCAGATATGGGCGGCGGAAAAGCAGCTCAGCCAGAGCTACAGGGACGAAGCCGCGGCAAAGATCTGCGCCAATATAATCAGGATGCCGGAATACCGGGCCGCGGAGGTCGTGCTGGCCTTTGTCAGCATGCGCAGGGAAGCGGATATGACAGCTGTGTTGAAAGATGCTCTTGCCTCCGGCAAGACGCTCTGCGTTCCTCTCTGTATTGGTGACGGAATAATGGATTTCAGGCAGATAC
>JAFYFK010000089.1 GCA_017543805.1 Bacillota bacterium
CTCGTTTCTGAGGTACTCTCCTCCAACGGTTCAACTTCACAGGGCTCTATCTGCGGCTCTACACTGGCTCTTATGGACGCTGGCGTTCCCATCAAGGCTCCGGTATCCGGGATCGCAATGGGACTCATCGAGCGCGTTAAGGAAGACGGCGAGAGCGAATACGCCATCCTGTCCGACATCCAGGGCATGGAAGACTTCCTCGGCGACATGGACTTCAAGGTTGCCGGCACCGCAAAGGGCGTTACCGCCATCCAGATGGACATCAAGGTCCACGGCCTTTCCAGAGAGATACTCGCCAAGGCACTCCAGCAGGCTCACGAAGGCCGCATGCACATCATGGGCCTCATGCTTGAGGAGATCCCCGAACCCAGAGCGGAACTGTCCAAGTACGCTCCGCGCATCCTGACCATGAAGGTCGACGTGGACAAGATCAGGCTCGTCATCGGTTCCGGCGGAAAGACCATCAACGGCATCATCGCCAAGACCGGCGCCGACATCGACATCGACGACGACGGCAACATCTTCATCGCTTCCCCGGATCTCGCTTCCGCGGAGGCCGCAAAGGCAGAGATCGAGCTTATCACAGCAGACATCGAGCCGGGCAAGATCTATACCGGCAAAGTCGTCCGCCTCATGAATTTTGGCGCGTTCATCGAATGCCTGCCCGGAAAGGACGGACTGCTCCATATCTCCAAGATCATGAAGGGCAGAGTCGAAAAGGTCGAAGACGTTCTCAACATCGGCGATACCGTTACCGTAAAGTGCTCCGAGATCGATTCCCAGGGCCGCGTCAACCTGACCCGCATCGGTCTGGAAGACACCCCGATCATCAAGGCTTAACAGAAATTGCTGCGCGGCGAGGCCAGGCTTCGCCGCGATTTTCTTTTTTTGAATTTTTTGATATAATTCTACATTATGATCGAATACAAAGTGACCGACGGAGGCATAGCCCTCGTAACTGAAAAGATAGCTGACGCGCAGTCCGCCTGTATCGGTATATGGGTCGGAGCCGGGTCATGCTGCGAAACGCCGGAAAACTACGGCATTTCGCATGTCATAGAGCACATGTTCTTCAAAGGGACAAAAACGCGTGACACGCTTAAGATCGCCAGAGATACAGACGATATAGGCGCCAGCATAAACGCTTTTACCGGAAAACAGGCAACCTGCTACCATATCAAGGCGCTGACTGAAGTCTTTCCGCAGGCCTGCGACGTTCTGTTTGACATGCTCGTCAATTCGCTCTTCGATCCTAAAGAACTGCGGAAGGAAAAGGGCGTCATACTCGAAGAACTCCACATGACCGAGGATACCCCGGACGACTGGATAATGGATCTTCTGACCGAACGAGTATACTACGGAACGCCGATGCAGAGCCCTGTTCTCGGAACGATAAAAGCCATCAGAAACGTGACCCGCGAATCCATACGGGAATACATAGACAGATGGTACGCCAAGGATAATATCGTAATCTCGGTTGTGGGCAATTTCGACGAAAAAACGCTCGTAAAGCAGATCGACGGGTATTTATCCGGAATCGGCGGAAAATCGCCTGAAAAGCCCGGTTTTGCGCCTCAGAAGGGCCGGAGATTCTCCAACAGGAGCAGGGATGTGGCGCAGAGCCATATAGCGCTGGGCATGCGTTCGGTAAGCCTGGAATCTGAAGACTATTACGCGCAGTCTATAGTAAACGACGTGCTAGGCGGAAGCATGAGCAGCAGGCTGTTTCAGAACATACGCGAGCGCCAGGGACTGGCATATACGGTCTACAGCTTCCCTCTGAGCTACAAAGGCGCGGGGATGTTTTACATCTACGCCGCGGTGAGCCTCGGAAGGGAAAAGAACGCGCTGGACGCCATTGCCGCCGAGCTTGAAGATCTCGGACGCAAGGGACTGACGGAAGAAGAGATAAGCATCGTCAAGCAGCGGCTCAAAAGCGGTTTCATATTCAGCCAGGAAAAGATGGAGACCAGGATGTTCGCGCTCGGCAAGAACCGGCTGCTCCTCGGCCGCAATTACACACCGGAGGAGACCATGGCGGAGATCAGCGCGGTCACGCCGCAGCAGGTCAACGATTTCTGCAGGCGCATAAGCGATATCCGCGGATACTGCGGGGCAAGCATCAGCAAGGAGAGGCTCGACCTTAAGAGCCTTATCGGATAGGGTTGGGATCTATGAAGATAAGAGTAAAAAAAGTAAGCGAAACAGCGGTCCTGCCTACGCACGGCAGCCCGTACGCCGCGGGTTACGACCTTTACGCGGATGTCGGAGAGGATACGGTCATAAAGCCGCATCAGACGGTCATGATAGACACCGGACTGCAGTTTGAGCTTCCTGACGGATATTTCGCGGGCATCTTCGCGCGCAGCGGGCTTGCGGCAAAGGAGAGCCTGAGGCCGGCAAACTGCGTCGGCGTCTGCGATTCAGATTACCGCGGAAATTATATGGTAGCTGTCCATAACGACGGGGAAATTGAAAGGGTCATAAAGCCGCACGAGAAGATCGCTCAGATGGTCGTTATGGCTTATCTGCCCCTGGAATTCGAGGAAACAGAAGAACTGTCCGACACATCGCGCGGCGCGGGAGGCTTCGGCTCGACAGGAAAATAAATAATTATTTATATTCCGCTGCGAGACGCAGGTAGCGAGAGCGTGCCCGCAGAGGACCTGTATCATCGCAAAAAAGATTATAAAAAAATGGTATTAAGGGAACAGATCGAAAAAAGAGAATATGAGACTTTATCCGCATACGCGGTGAAGTCAGCGGAGACGAAGGGCCGGGCCTATGTTGAGGCAAAGGACGATCTGCGCACGGATTTTCAGAGGGACCGTGACCGCATAATACACTCAAAGGCCTTCCGCCGGCTCATACACAAGACGCAGGTCTTTATAGCGCCTGAAGGCGATCACTACAGGACCCGCCTCATGCATACGCTTGAGGTGAGCCAGATAGCCAGGACGATCTCAAGGGCGCCCGCTCTCAACGAAGACCTTACCGAAGCAATAGCCCTCGGCCACGACCTCGGCCATACGCCTTTTGGCCACAACGGCGAGGCTGAACTGAACGTTAAACATCCCAGAGGCTTTTCACACAACGTGCAGAGCCTTCGCGTCGTCGACGTGATCGAACGCAACGATGCCGGGCGCACCATGAACCTCTGCGACGAGGTAAGGGACGGCATCGTAAACCATTCGGGACCGCATATGCCGTACACGCTGGAGGGGAGAGTAGTGAGGCTTTCCGACCGCATCGCGTATATAAACCATGATATCGACGACGCTGTCAGGTCAGGGGTCATATCCCAGAGCGATCTTCCCCGGGAATGCATAGATTATCTCGGCGAGACTCACGGAAAGCGCATCGAGACGCTGGTAATGGATATCATAAAGACCAGCGACGGGCGCAATACGGTGCAGCAGTCCCGAGACGCGGCTTATTATATGAACGAGCTGCGCAACTTTATGTTCCGCAACGTCTATAAAAGCCCAAAAGTCATATCGGATGACAAGATCGAGAAAATACGCAGCATAATCTTTTCGCTGTACGATTATTATCTTGAAAACCCGGATCTTCTGCCGGCTGAAGAACGATTCCTCCTGGGGCAGGACGACGATTACGAACTCGTTAAGGACCACATAGCCGGTATGACCGACCGCTACGCGGTAAATAAATACGTTGAGATTTTCCGACCGGAGAACTGGAGTTTCTGATGCAGGACTGCGCGATAAGGATCGATACAGACGAGGCGCTTAGGTATCTCGGCGTCCGTGGAGAAGCTGAACCCAGGCTCAGTGAAAAAATGAATGAGCTCGCGGATAAACTCTTAAAATCCTTGCAGCCGAAATTTGTTTACAGAATATTTGATTTGTCTACATGTGATGTGGGCATTGTTTTAGTAAATTCAGGCCTGTGTCTTCCCGGAAAACTCGCGGCCCGGATGCTGGAGGGATGCCAAAGCGCGGCCGTACTGCTCTGCACGCTCGGTTCCGGTTTTGAGAGCATGCTCAGGGCGCTGCAGGCGCGCGATATGTCCGAAGCAGTAATGCTTGACGCCCTCGGAAGCGCATATGTGGAATCAGGCTGCAACGCCGCGGAGAATGAAATCCGTACAAGACTTTCCGGAATGTATCTTACCGACCGATTCAGCCCGGGATACGGAGACCTTCCGCTGGAGCTCCAGAAGGATATCTGCGGACTGCTCGACTCGGGCCGCAGGCTGGGCGTGACCGTCACCGAGAGCCTTCTCATGAACCCGTCAAAATCAGTGACGGCTGTTATAGGTATAAGCGACAGGCCGCAGCCGGCCCGCATAAGAGGCTGCAAATACTGCAGCAGAAAAATGAACTGCGAATTCCGGAAGGGAGGACAGAGCTGTGTTTCCTGAGATATTGAAAGACAGGATAGTGCTGCTTGACGGCGGCATGGGTACAGTGCTTCAGCAAAAAGGGCTTCAGCCCGGCGGGATGCCCGAACTTCTGAACCTTACTGACCCCGGGCTGATAGAGTCCGTGCACCGGGATTATATTAACGCCGGTTCGCGGGTCATATATACGAACACCTTCGGAGCAAATCCCAGAAAGCTCGCAAAGACAGGGCATTCAGCGGAAGAGGTCATCTCTGCCGCGGTTTCCGCTGCCAGGTCCGCCTCAGCGGGCACAGACACGCTTGTAGCCCTGGACATCGGCCCGCTGGGTGAACTGCTCGAGCCCATGGGTACGCTGAGTTTTGAAGACGCTTACGACGCGTTTAAGGAAATGGCTATTGCCGGAGCCGCATCCGGCGCCGACCTCGCGGTCATAGAGACCATGACAGACCTCTACGAAGCGAAGGCGGCTCTTCTGGCGGTAAAGGAAAACACCGATCTGCCAGTTTTCGTAACGATGAGCTTTGAGCAGAACGGCAGGACCTTTACCGGCTGCGGCATTCAGGCGATGGCGCGCACCCTTGAGGGGCTCGGTGCGGACGCCATAGGCATAAACTGCTCGCTCGGCCCGGACCTTCTGGCGCCTCTGATCGCTGAACTATGCACCTGCACCACTCTGCCGGTGATAGCAAAACCCAACGCAGGCCTTCCCGATCCTGCCACGGGAGAATACGACATGCGCCCGGAGGACTTCGCCAGGGCTCTTGCCCCCTGTGCTGAATACGGCGTGACTCTCTTCGGAGGATGCTGCGGAACATCACCTGAATATATAAAACTGCTCTCTGAAGCGCTCAAAGGCAAAGAACCTGCCCCGCGCAGCTTCGATGCCGCAAGCTTTGTGTGCTCAGCCGTCGATCCGTGCCGCATAGACGGGGTGCGTGTTATTGGCGAACGCGTAAATCCTACGGGTAAGAAGCGCTTCCAGCAGGCGCTGCTGGATCAGGATCTCGACTATATCCTCGACGTGGCAGTCGAGCAGGAGGACGCGGGGGCGGATATTCTGGACGTCAACGTCGGTTTTCCGGGAGTTGACGAACCCGATATGCTTGCGCGCGTGGTAAAGAAGATACAGAGCGCAGTGTCGCTGCCTCTGCAGCTGGATTCATCCAACGCGAAGGCTCTTGAAGCCGGCCTTAGGGTCTACAACGGCAAAGCCGTGGTCAATTCGGTCAACGGCGACCCGGATGTCCTGGCAAGAGTCCTTCCTGTAGTTAAAAAGTACGGCGCCGCGGTCGTCGGGCTCTGCCTCGACAGAAACGGCATTCCAAAAACCGCGGAGGAACGCATCGCCATTGCGGAGAGGATATTGGATGCCGCGGTGTCTTACGGGATACCGCGGGAAGACGTATGGATCGACTGCCTTACGCTGACCGTATCCGCAGAGCAGGATCAGGCTGTCCAGACTTTAAAGGCTCTCCGTTATGTGCGCGAAGAACTGGGTCTCCAGACAGTTTTGGGCGTTTCGAACATATCCTTCGGCCTTCCGAACAGGCCGCTTATAAATCAGAACTTCCTTATACAGGCGCTCGGAGCAGGCCTTACCGTGCCCATCATCAATCCGAATCTCAAAGAAATGATGGACGCGGTCGCGGCTTTCCGCGTGCTCTCCGGAGAGGATGAGGGAAGCAGGGCGTATATTGAGCGCTTTGCGGATACCGGCAGCGCGCAGAATGCTGCGATATCAGGCAAAACGGAAAATATGAGCATCGAGGACGCCGTTATCCGCGGACTTCCGGCGGAAGCAGGCAAGCTCGCAAAGGATGCGCTTCTTAAAGAGAGCGAGCTTGAACTTGTGGAGCATCATCTCATTCCCGCTCTTGACCGTGTCGGAGAAGCCTATGAGGCCGGAAAAGCTTTCCTCCCGCAGCTCCTGTCGGCCGCGAAGGCCGCGCAGGCTGTGTTTGAGGTCATAAGGACTTCCATAGCGGAAAAGGGCGGCGAACAGGTCAAAAAAGGCCGCTTTGTCATAGCCACGGCCCGGGGCGATATCCATGATATAGGAAAGAATATAGTCAAGACCGTTATGGAAAACTACGGCTATGAGGCTATAGACCTCGGGCGCGATGTTCCGCCGGAGCTGATACTGGAAACTGTAAAAAGGGAAAACATCGGACTGGTAGGGCTCTCCGCCCTTATGACTACGACTCTTCCGGCAATGGAGGAGACGATTAAACTGCTTCATACCATGGAAAAGCCGCCGGTCATCTTTGTCGGCGGAGCGGTCGTGACGCCTGAATACGCCCGGAAAATGGGAGCGGACCACTACGCGAAGGACGCAAGGGAGTCCGTGGAGATCGCCCGGAAGGTCTTCGGGGAATAAAAACAATGGATATCAGAGAAACAATAAAAAATGGAATACTGCTGTTTGACGGCGCTATGGGGACTTTCTACGCGTCGCTTCCGGGAAGGGCCGAGAGCCGCTGCGAGCTGGCCAATCTCGACCATCCCGAGGATATACGTTCAATACACAGGGCGTATATCGAAGCCGGAAGCAGGGCGATAAGGACCAACACCTTCGATGTCAGCGGTCTTCTTACAGAGGAAAGCTCGCTCTGCCGTGAGATAATCTCAGAAGCCTGCAGGCTGGCCAAAGAAGCCGCGGAACCGTCCGGCGCTTTTATTTTTGCGGATATCGGCCCGGCTCCCCTGAACGGATCGGCCCCTCCCGCGCAGGTATACTGCGCTCAGGCGGACCTTTTCCTGCAGCAGGGGCTCAAATGCTTTGTGGCGGAGACTCTCCCAAGCGACGAAGGCATTCCGGCGCTTGCCGCTTATCTTAAAAAGCAGTGTCCGGAAGCATTTCTTCTTGTCTCTTTTGCGGTGGATACCGACGGGGTCACGAGGGAAGGACTTCTGGGGCGTATACTGCTTGAACGCGCGGCCGCGCTTCCCGGGGTGGACGCGGTAGGCCTCAACTGCATGTCCGGCCCGCATCATATCCGCAGGATACTCGAAGACATGGATCTTTCCTTCCTGAACGGCAAAACGCTTTCCGTGATGCCGAACGCCGGCTACCCGACAGTTCTCGGCCGCAGGGTCGTGTATAACGGCAGCCCTGCATACTTCAGATCCCAGATGGAGGGCATGCTCGCCCTCAACGCGGGCATCCTCGGCGGATGCTGCGGCACAACGCCTTCGCATATAAAAGAACTCTGCGCTCTTCTTGAGGGCAGGTCCACTTCGTCTTCCGTTCTTTCGGCCCGTCTGACCGAGCGCAGGGAAAAGAATCCCGAAAAGAACAATTTGCGCGAAAAGCTCGACAGCGGCAAGCGTGTCCTGGCAGTAGAGCTGGATCCTCCCGCAAATGACGACGTGCGCGACTTCCTCGACGGCGTCCGCGTGCTGAAGGAAGCCGGGGCTGACGCCATAACCATAGCTGACTGTCCGGTCGGCCGTCCGCGCGCTGACAGCAGCCTGCTGGCCTGCAAGATCCACAGGGAGATAGGGGTCGAACCGATCCCCCACATGACCTGCCGCGACCGCAACCTAAACGCC
>JAFYFK010000090.1 GCA_017543805.1 Bacillota bacterium
AAGTAAAGAAGATATAGAATTCGCGGCGGAGATAATACGCGGAGGCGGGCTGGTGGCTTTCCCGACTGAGACCGTCTACGGGCTCGGCGGAGACGCCCTGAACGCCGGAGCTTCCGCAAAGATCTACGCGGCAAAGGGCAGGCCGTCCGACAATCCGCTGATAGTCCATATCGCGGGCACCGAGGAATTGTACGGGCTGGCAGCCGAAGTGCCGGAAGAGGCCGTAAAACTGGCAGAGGCCTTCTGGCCCGGTCCGCTCACCATGGTGCTTCCAAAAAAGGACATTGTTCCGGACGCTACCACCGGCGGGCTTAAGACCGTTGCGATACGCATGCCGCAAGGCGATGCAGCTCAGCAGCTTATAAGGCTTTCCTGCGTTCCCATAGCGGCGCCGAGCGCCAATACGTCGCAGCATCCCAGTCCAACGGCATGGGAGCATGTAAAGCACGACCTCGACGGAAACATAGACGCGGTCATCTGCGGCGAAAAATGCGAAGGCGGCATAGAATCCACTGTTCTCGACATGACGGATCCTGCTCACCCGCAGATCCTGAGGCCGGGGCTTATTACGCCGGAGGACATCGGAAGCGTGCTGAACTGCGACGTGACTTACGACCCGGCGATCCTTAAACAGCCCGGCGACGCTGATCCGGAAAACGCGAAGCTCGTCCCGAAGGCGCCCGGAATGAAGTACCGCCACTACGCTCCCAAGGCTCCGCTTACCATATACCGCGGAGAAGACAGGGCGGCTGTGGAACAGACCATAAAGCTCCGCAGGGAAGAGGAGACCGCAGCCGGCAAAAAGGTTGCTGTGCTCTTCGGCGAGGCTGAAGACCCGCGCACTGCCGCAAGGGATTTCTTCGCGGAACTCCGCAGGATAGACGAACAGGATCCCGACCTTATCCTGGCCGCGGCCCTGCCCGACGGCGATTCCGTCGCATTTTCGGTGATGAACCGTATGCTTAAAGCAGCCGGTTACAATGTGATAGATGTTTAGAGAAGGGGAAACGAAATGAAGATCGCAATGGCCGCCGATCACGGCGGGTACGAACTGAAAAACGCCATAAAGGCTCATCTCGAGGAACGCGGTTATGAAATCACCGACCTCGGCGTAAACGGCCCTGAATCGGTCGATTATCCCATCTACGGCGAGATCTGCGCCAGGTATGTAGTCTCCGGTGCGGCTGATCTCGGAGTCGTCTGCTGCGGAAGCGGCATAGGCATTTCCATCGCTGCCAACAAGGTGCAGGGCGCCCGCTGCGCTCTCGTAAACAGCGAATACGCCGCTGAGATGTGCAAGCGCCACAACAACGCCAACATGGTATCCTTCGGCGGAAGGGTCACCGCGCCGGAAGACGCCATCCGCTACGTCGACATCTGGCTCGATACCGAATTCGAAGGCGGCCGTCATCAGAAGCGCGTCGACCTGCTTAATTCACTTTAGGAAAAACGCGGGCTTTTCCGCATAGACAAAATATTTTTACCGTAAGGCTCAGGAGGCAAACAATGGGTAAAGTTTACGTATTCGATCATCCGCTTATTCAGCACAAGGTCTCTAAAATGAGAATGACGGAGACCACCACCAAGGATTTCCGCGAGCTCGCCAAGGAAGTCGTCACTCTGATGACCTTTGAGGCTACCCGCCATCTCCCGCTCAAGGCTGTCGAGATCGAGACCCCGATCTGCAGGACCACTGTAAATATGCTCGACGGCGAAGACATCGCCATCGTTCCCATCCTCAGGGCAGGCCTCGGATTTGTAGACGGCATGCTGTCCCTGATCCCCAACGCCAAGGTCGGCCACATCGGCCTTTACCGCGACCCGGAGACCCATCTCCCCGTCGAATATTACTGCAAGCTGCCCAACGATATCGATAAGAGAGAGATCTTTGTAGTTGACCCGATGCTCGCTACCGGCGGATCCGCTGTTGCGGCTATCGACTTCATCAAGCAGCGCGGCGGAAAGAACATCAACTTCCTCTGCCTGATCGCCGCTCCGGAAGGCATCCAGGCGCTGCAGGACGCTCATCCCGACGTCGACATCTACATCGCCGCCAAGGATGACCACCTCAACGAGAACGCTTACATCGTTCCGGGACTCGGCGATGCCGGCGACAGATTATACGGAACAAAATAATACAAACAGGAGATATTTGGATCGATGTTTAAGATTCCAGACAACGTAAGTCAATTTGACAATGTATACGACGTGCTCAGGGAGCGCGGCTTTATAGAGCAGACCACCGACGACGAGGGCATCAGAGAGCTTCTCGGACGCGAGAAGGTCAAGTTCTACATCGGCTTTGACGCGACCGCCGACTGCCTGCACGTAGGCCACTTTATGCAGGTCATCATCATGATGTACATGCAGAAGTACGGCCATACGCCGGTCGTTCTGATCGGCGGCGGCACCACCATGCTGGGCGACCCCTCCGGCCGCACCGACGCGCGTCCCATGATGACCGTCGAGCAGATCGACGAAAACGGCAGACACTTTAAGAAGCTCTTCGACCGTTTCCTCGAATTCGACGAGGATTGGAAGCATATCCCCGGCGAAGGAGTGCTTGGAAAGGGCGGTCAGAACAAGGATCCGGAACCCGGAAAGGCCATCTGCGTAAACAACGCCGACTGGCTTCGCGACGTCAACTATCTTGAATTTATCCGCGACATCGGTTCCAGGTTCTCCGTAAACGACATGCTTCGCGCGGAGTGCTTTAAGCAGCGCATGGAGAAGGGCCTGTCCTTCCTTGAATTCAATTACAT
>JAFYFK010000091.1 GCA_017543805.1 Bacillota bacterium
AAGGATAAGGATCCTTCAGAGATAAAAATAGATACAGTTCCGAGGGAATAAAAAACAGCGGCATAAAGCGCCGCTGTTTTACTGCCTCTGTATCTTCGCTGTAACGGGTCGGCCCGGAGACTACGGTTCGTAGACGAAGGTCTCATTCATAATGTCTTTGCTCTCCCAGTCCTCGTCGTCCCTGACTTTCAGGGTAAATTCGACCTTTTCATAGCTTTCGAACGTGTTGTCCTCGAAATTGCTCACATCAAAACTCATGTCGTAAGCAGCCTGCTGACCTGCCGGCAGAGTGCATCCGAAGTACGGATCCGCCTCGACTCCGTTGACGTAAACGTCATCCCATTCGAAGTACAGCTTCTTGTCGCTCTTGTTCTTAATGTAGACCTGCAGGGCTCCGGCGCCGAAAGAGAAGTTGCCTTCCTGATCCTTTTCTCCGACGATGATAAAGGTGAAATCATCGTTGTCAGCGACGACATATTCGCTGCTCTTTGCGGGACGGGCAGGCTCAACGATATCCGCCTCGCTGAGGCCGGTGGGATATACTGTGATGACATCGTCAACGATATAATCCGGATCCCAGCTGTCCGCGTCGAAGATCCTGATGTACAGTTCCATCCTGTCCGGAGACTCGATGCCGGCAGGCTCAAGATCTGACGAGAACATGTAAAGGGAAGATGTCAGTTCGCTGCCGGGTTCGACAGTCTCTGAAAAATAGCTGTCGACAAGCCAGCCGTTTACGACTTCGTTGTCGATCGCGAAATAAAGATTCGTATCCTCTGTCTTGTTCTCGCAGCGGATCTCGAACGCATAGTCGCCCCATTCGTCCCTTTTCGCGTTTACAAGGGTCATCCTCGCGTATTCGTTGTCGACGAGGACCTCTTCGCTGACCGGATATTCCACGGGCTCCTGGGTTTCAAAGCCGAAATCCATATCGTCACCGTCAAGACCGAGATCGATGTCATCGATGCCCTTTTCCATGTTGCCGGTCAGGACCACCATCGCCTCTTCCGGCATCTCCGTGATCTTCCATTCCTTGTCGACCTTCTTAAGATCGAAAGTGACGGTCGTATCCGCGCGGGACGTCTCGCCGTTAGCGATTATCTCTTTAAGGGTCTCTTCGAACGCTTCGTCGCTCTCTTCCTCTGAAGCGCCGCTGAACATCAGTTCGATCATCTTGGTGAAAAACGCAGTAAACGTTTCCTTAATTACCGGCGAAATGTCGGTGTACTGCATGTCCGCGGTGACCTTGGCGGTATCCCCGTTCACCTCTGCCTTGTTGACAGTATAGGTAAGTTCGGACGCGGACTTTTTGACAAACTCGACCAGGCCGCCGTAGTCTTCCTCTCCTTCGCCGAAGAGCTCGTCCTCGCTGAACTGCTTGTCGAGGCAGGCTTGCATTGCCGCGATGTCGAAATTCTTCATGCTTTCGCAGAAGGTCTTTACGGTATCTTCCGGCTTGGGGCCGGAATCCCCGCAGGCCGCAAGGCTGAACACCATGACCGCCGCAAGCACAATAGCGATTATCTTTTTCATTTTTCACTCCTTTTGAACTGGAAAATAAAAATACTAATCAATTATAGTCTTAATTATTTCTTCAGGCAAATACTTTACAACTGCGGACCGCCCTTTGACAGTTCGTCATTTATCTTCAGGTTCTCTCCCATTTCAGGATCGTCGGCTTCAGGACCTTCGGCCTTGACTTCAGCCTGGACCGGCTTCTGCTTAGCGGCATCCTTCTGCGCCATTATATCCGAAGCCGCCTTGTCGGCAAGATTTATCAGTCTTGTCCCTTCATAGTCTTTTGTGTTCAGTTCTCCGTCGAGATTCTTCGAATTGAGCGTGTACATCATACGTTCGTCGACTATCTTCTCAGCCAGCGCGCGGTAGCCCTTGTCGCCTTTTTCGCTCAGTTGGATGACAGTGTCCGGTATGGTCACGAGAGAATGTTGTACAAAATTCTGATAGCTCGTCGCCTGGTCAAAATAAAGTTTTCCCTTCGGCGGAGCCGGACGGTCCGGGGAAGGTCCAGCCATAAGGTCCATGTCCTGCATGGCAGCTTCACGCAGGCTCTGGGCCTTTTCGCCTGCGGCTTTGTATTCCTTGTTGTCCCGCAGGTTGAGCTGGATATCCCTATAATACTTATTCTTCATGATGCGGGCGCTGACAACGTCTACAGCAAGTTTTCTCTTTTCCTCCGCGCTGAGCTTTGTGCCGTTTAAAGCACTCTGGGCGATCTTTTTCTCGGCTTCCGCCGCAGCAAGGTCTGCCTTGTCGATGACCGCAAGGCCTTTCACGGCCTTAAGATCCTTTTCGTCCAGGCCGCAGCCTGCGGGCGGTTTGGCCATGGCGATGGATTTAAGTTCGGGATCCTTTTCCATCAGCTCCGCAGCGGCGTTCATTATACGGCCGCTCTTGAGCAGCTGGTCGGTGATCTCTTTCCTGTCCGTTCCAGTTAAATTGCTGACTGTCCTTATTCCGCGCGTCAGGGCCTCGGCCAGGGCTTTTTTGCAGCCGGGAACATTGTTCTTATAATCCTGCAGCAGTTTGACAGCGTCCTTGCGGCCCGGGTTGATAACTGCATCAAACTGGTTTTCCTCGTTGTCGCGCAGGTCTGCGTGGTCGAGGAAATCTCCGAATACGAAGTTCGAATGGACAGACGGATATTTACCGTAAAAATCTTCTTTCGCGATACCGAAGGGTTCCAGGCTTTCCGCAAGATGCTTCTGATATTCCTGTCCTGCCTTAAACATGTTTTCCCCGTTTTTCGGATCGAGGGAACAGGAAGCTACAAGCCCCATATAAGCGTCATCGCTCACCGGCTGACCGCCCACCCGAAAATCGGATTTATTTGCGTTTATCTTCTCGAGTTTGGCAAAGCCCTGCTTCGTGTAAAGGCCTTTGTTATTTGCAGTCTTTTCGATAGACTCGTCAAACACGGGCTCAGGATCGGTAATGTTGCGGTAGGTCTTGTGACCGTTAAGCTTCCGATCGTATTGATCGACAGTCTTCTGCACATGTGCTTCGAATTCGGCCTGCTCTGCCTCGGCCTCTAAATCTTCTTCGCGGCTGCGGAGATCTTCCATCTCGTCTTTGACTGTACCTTCCCTGACATTCTCCATCTCTTTTAACTTCTCGGTGACAGCCTCCCCGTCGTTAAGAGTCGCGTAATAATCGCGGGTCTCGGAGCTTGCCCAGTTTTTATTGATGGAATGCAGGATGCGCTGGAAGAAGCCCGGCTGCTTTTTCTGCGGCTGGGGCATATCTTTGGGGTCGATGAGCTTGCTGTAATTGACAATCGGCGAATTGCCGTGAAGTTCCAGCCTCATCTGCACCGGCTTTGTCTCTCCCGCGGGATAGGCAAAAACGTTTCCGAGCTGGGACTGGCGCCAGAATTCCTTGCTGCCGTAGGTGACCCCGGCCTCTTCAAGGCTCATCACGGTGTCGTGGCCGTCTTCACCCTTCCCCATGATAAACATGCGGGGCACGCCGTCAGCTTCGGGTATCTTACCGTCTTTTCCCTGGATGATGCCGAACTTCCAGCGGAGGTCTGTTGTCTCAGTCAGCTTTGCGAACAGCCTCTGGTCGACATCGTCAACAGAACTCTGATTATCACCGGTAAGCAGATTATAATCTTTGACGCTGCTGTACCTTTTCGGTTCCCTGCCTTTTTCGTGGTCGCCGATAAAATCTTTGTTGTTGTATCTGGACAGTGCCATAATTTCTCCTTATACCACCGCTACGCCGGCCTGGGGAGCCTTGTATTCGACCTTTTTGTCGAGTTCGGCGTTCTTTTCGACCTGGGGCCCCGGAATGCCGAGCTCGTCATAGTAGCGCTGCTGCTGTATCTTCTGCGCAGACTTATCCGCCATGTCTATCAGCTTGGCGCCGTTGTACATGGATGCCGGGCTGTTCACGGCCTTGTTGAGATCCTTCACGGACATGTCCGCAAGCCCGTTCTGCCCGATTATATCTTCGGCGATCATCCGGGCGTCTTTAACGGCCCCGGGGTCGTTCATCTCTAGCAGGCCTTCGGGATGCTTGTTGAACTCGGCCTTGCGGCCCTGCATCAGCGCCGTCACCTGGTCATCGTACAGCTGCCCCTTCGGCGGGAGCGGTCTTGTTCCGGGGTTCTTTGCGTATTCGCTTATCTTATTCTGATCAAGGACCAGACCGTTCTTTCTTGCTTCCGCACCGAGCCTGTTCTGCTCTTTGTCGATCGCCTTCCCGTTCATCAAGCGCTGGTTGTTCTCACTGATTATCTGCGCTTCGAAGATGTTCGCGGTGATAATGTCCTTGGTGTACTGCAGCTTTTCCTGATACGAGAGCTCTTTGCCCTCATACACAGCCTTTGCGAGAGCCGTCTGAGCCTCGCCTCGTTTGCTGTCGAGCTTGCTGTATTCGCGCATGCTGTTGACAGCGTCTATATCTTCCTGTTTAAGGCCGTTATCCATGGCCATCTTTTTCAGCACAGGGTCGCGCTCCATCATATCACCGAGAGACGCCGCGAACTCAAAGTGATTGAAGGCTCCGTTTTCCGGGCAGTGCGTGTACTCGTCCGTTACGGAAGCGGTCTCCGCGATGCAGTCCGCGATCTTCTCCGCCAGAGGCGCCTTGTTTCCCTTCTTGTACTCCTCCAGGATGTCGAAGGCCTGATGTCTGGCAGGGTTAACGCTGTCCTCGAGGTGCACGCCCTGCTTGACGCGCAGGTTCCCCTTCATGATGTCGTCGGAGATCATCGTGCTGTAGGAGCCGACGATGACCTTATTTGCCTGCTTTTCGGAATAGCCGCAGTTCATGAGGCTCTGCTTGAGCGTATCATCGTAGGAGGACTCTTTCGGGAACGCTTTGTCGATGTTCTTCGCGTCGAAGGAACAGGCCATGACGAGGCCGCAGTATTCGTCCTGAGAAACAGTCTGACCGCCCACCTGATAATTTCCGAAATTATTATCTATAGGCTTAAGGCTGTTGAACTCATCCAGAGTGTAGAAGCTTTCCTTATCCGGCGTGGACAGCCACTCGTTATGGAGCTTCGGCTGGGGCGCGGTCAGATCTCTGTAGAATTCCTTGCCCTTTTCCTTGTAGCCGGTCGTCTTGGCAAGATTCTCATAGGCTTTTTTCTGAGCAGCCTTTTCCTTTCGGGCTGCGTCTCTCTTTTCGGCTTCCTTAAGTTCTGCAATCTCCGAATCTTTGCCCTTTACGCGCTTTTCGGAGTTTGCGGCGAGCTTCTGGCGTTCCCTGTATATCTCGCAGTCGGTCTTGCGCCAGCTGCTGAAGATCCTGTTCATAAATCGCGTGAACGCGTTCGGTTCCTTGTATTCATGGCCGGCCGGGCTCATGTTCACATTGTCCATGTCGACCTGATAGCTGTAGCCGACTTTCGGCGCGCTGGTGGCCTTGATCTCGGCCTGCACCTGCACCGGATGCTCGCTGCCGGCGGGGTAAGCAAAAACGTTGCCCTCCTGAACCTGCTGCCAGAACTCGCGGCTGCCGGGCTTAACGCCCCCTTCGTCGAGGCTCTTTACGCGGTCTATGCCGTTTTCGTCTTTCTGCAGCATGAAGATACGGGGCACGCCGTCCTTTTCGGGAACCTTGCCGTCCTCGCCCATCTCGATGCCGAAGTTATTGAGCGGATTGAATTTTTCGTTTATTATCTCCAGCGTTCTGTCGCTCATCTGCATAGCAGAGATCTGATTGTCGGGCACCTTGCCTTTTTCCAGTCTTTCCTGGAAATACAGTTCGTCGTTATTGAACTTTTCTATGTCGTATGCCATGTTTGTCCTCCTCTATAAGCCGGCCTGAGGGCCGCCCTGCTTTTTAGCGATCTCTGCGTTTATGTTGAGAGGTTCATCGAGATCGATGTCGTCAGCTGCGGGCTGGGGCTCTTTCTTTGCCTGCTCGACTTCCTGATTTATATTCAGGTTCTGGTCCAGCCCCAGTTCCTTCTCGTTCTGGATATCCTGCGCTATCTGTATGCTGCGGGCCGGGAGCTTTCCCGCGGTTCTCGGCTCGTCATAGACGCCCATAAGCTCTTCACAGCTCTTGCTGCCGAGCTTATCCTCCAAAACGATGCGGTCAACGATCTCGTCAAGGGAGGTCTGATCCTTAAGACTTCCGAGGACGGGCGGTGTCGGCCTGAACAGCCTCTGCGCATATGTGTATCTTCCGGCGCCGGTATCGCTCCAGAACTTGCCCTCAGGCGGCGCGGGACGCATTTCCGGATGGGCTTTCCAGAGCTCGTTCTGCTCGGCGGACACCATCTCCACATTCATCATCTTGTCCTCGACTTCCTGAGTCTTTTCGTTCTGCGCTTTGGCCTCGTTGAGCCAGATATTGTCCACCAGCCTGGCCTTGACTATCGACTTCATGCAGGCTTCTTTTTCCTCCGCGGAAAGCTTTGTGCCTTTGGCTGAGGCTTCCGCGATCTTCAGCTCGGCCTGCTTGCGCGCGTCGTCGAGCTTTATATAGTCTTTCAGCGATTCCACCGACTTGAGCTGTTTGGCGGTCATGCCGTTCTTAAAGGCAAGCTGCTTAAGCTCCGGATCTTTATCCATCAGGGTTGTAAGGTAGACGCCCATGCGCAGCTGCCCCTGGACCGTGTTCCCCGGCACGCTTCCGAGGCTGACCATCTGGTTGCAGGTACGGTCTATGCCGAAAGCGAGAATCTTAGCGAGAGGTTCTTTGTTGCCGTTCTTGTACGCGTTGAAGGCATCCGCTGCCGCCTGGCGCGCTCCGTTGACGCCGTTCTTGAAATACGAACCGCTGCTGTCGCGGGACCTCGGAACTATGAACATATCCGCGGTATACATGCTGCCGATGTCTTCCACGCATATCTGCCTTGCGTCCTGCTCCGAAATGCCGAGGTTTTTCTGCAGGCAGGATACCGCGTGGATGTCCACGGGAGGCGCCTTGGGATCGTTGGGCCTTGCCCTTTCGGCCACGCTGTAGTGCATGCCAGCAAACATGGCCACAGCGCAGAAATCCTTTTCGCTGACGGAGGGGCCTATATGTCCCTTGGGCGCAAGCGCTATCTTTGAAAGATCCAGCTCGTCTTTGCCGAATACCTTAAGATCGGAAAAATGTTCGTCTGTATAAAGGCCTTCCTTGCCCGGCCTCTTTGTGAGGTATTCCTTCTTTTCGGGAACCGGCTTATATACGCTGCGGAGTATCTCGTAGCCATCGTCGAATGCCTTTGTCTTTTTTTGTGCGACACTGAACTTCTCGTCCAGCTTTGCCTGATGCGCTTTTTTCTCGTCCTCGCGCTGCGCATTTAAAGCGATGGTCTCTTCAGCCTTCCGGTCTAATTCCCGCGCATCGCGCATATTCGCAAGCTGTGACTTGACTTCGAGGTTCTTCTCCGCGTTGAGACTGTTGTTGTACGCGGCGACTTCCTTATACAGCCTGCCGCCGCTTATGGCATGCATTATCCGCGCGAAAAAGCCCGGCTGTCTGACCTGTCTGGCCGGCATGTTCTCCGGGGCCACGGGCTTGCTGCAGCCAAGGTCGCCTCCGAACTCGTTGGGATCGGCATGCAGCTGCGAGGGGTTTTCCGCCCCTGCGGGGTACACAAACACATTGCCCATGGCGACCTGCTGCCAGAACTTCTGATTTACCGGGGAAAGGTCGAGCCCTGCAGCCTCAAGGGACATCGGCTTTTCAACACCCTGCCCGTCCACACCCATGACGAATATGCGCGGAACGCCGTTGGTCTCCGGCACTTTACCGTCTTCGCCCATGACTATGCCCGCGCTTTTCAGGAAGACCTTAAAGTCCCTGTCCAGCATGCCGAGGCTGGTTTTGTTAAATTCCGGGTTTCCGGTATCGGCGTACGCATGGTAACGCTGTTTTAGATTTTTTTCGTATTTTGGATCTGGAAACGGCATAATTTTATCCCCTTTACATACCTTTGCTGATAATTCTTTTTTATCAACCTTATGATACTTCCCGCTGTCCATCAAATGTCCAACAAAAAAGCAGCGCAAAGTCCGAATTTTCAAAACTTTGCGCATATTTTTTATTGTGCTGTTTAAACGCGTTATGCAACCGGGCCGTGGCCGTAGTTGACGCCCTTGTTGAGCTTGTCCGGGCCTTCGACTTTCTTCTCGGCCTTGGGCGCTTCTTTCTCGGGCTCCTCTATGCCAAGATCGATCTTTGCCTGCTTCTCAGCATCGAGTCCTTCCTTCTCGATCAGCTTTCTGGTCAGGTAAGAGGGATGCTCGGGCTTGAAGTTGCGTACGCCGTTGATCATGTCCATCTGCTTATCAACGAGCCTGTTTATATATCTTCCCTTGGTAAGCTCGTGCAGCAGGCGCATGCTGTCGCTGAGATCCTTGCCCTCCTCGCCCAGATGGTCTGCAGCATGTTTGTTCTGGTAGTCGACTATGGTCCCGACGGCTTCCATGACCTCTTCCGGGCTGTGTTTGACTTTCTCGTCATCGCCGGGCAGAAGTTTATTTACGCTGTCAACGATCGGCTTAAGGTCCGGATTCTGTTCCACACGCTCTTCGAGCCTGTCAAGCGAAAAGGTCGGATAACCGTTGAGCTCCAGCTGGCCGTCTGCGTCGAGCATGGCGTCGCAGGACGTCTTTATGTCGCCTGCCTCGGTCGCAAAGCCGACGAAGTCACCTTTTAAGAGCTTGTCCACGTTTTCCTTATCGGCGACCATGATCTTGAAGTTCTTATCCTTCATGAACTCCTGGGTCTTTTTCTGCAATGCCTTTTTGTCGAACGGATCCTCCGGCTTCTTGCGGCTCAGCTCGTTTGCCGCGGCCATTTTAGCTGCCTGGGCAAGCTTTGAGCCGACGACCGGCTTTCCTGCGTTCTTTTTTATGTAATCGGAGTAATCTCTGTATTCCTGCTCGGGGACCAGCTTCGGCGTCTTGGGGTCCTGAACGCCGGCCATTTCGTAGTTTACGTGGACCCAGTCGGCGTCGATCGCAGCAGGTTTTATTGCTTCCATATAGCGCCCGTGAAGATCGAATTCGCGGGGTTTTTCCGCAGGGTTTTTCGCGAGGAATTTCTCAAAGGTCTGTTCCAGCCTTCCGCCGTGGCCGTGCTCCATCGTCTTGCTGTCTACCTTCGGCAGCACTTCCTCGGCATATTTCTTGAATTCCGGGTCGCCCATCAGCTTGGCAGCCTGATTCTTGATCTCCGCCATAGTGAGTGTATTTTTATCGATGTTGGCGCGCTTTCCGAACTTGGCGTCGGCAAGCTGTCTTGCGGCGAATATCATCGCGACTTTTTCCGGAGTAGTTTTCGGGTCGTACTTTTTGATGCCCTTCTGTATCTCCTCGATCCACTTCGCGGCGCTCTTCTGTTCGCCGGATGCGTGCAGTATGGATTCCGCCTTTTTGCATTCCATATTGTTGATATGATCTGAGTATTTTTTGGTAAGCTCCTTTTCTTCGCCCTCAAGTTTCCCTAAATTGCGGAGAACAGCTACCGCATGCGTACCGAGTTCTTCCTGCTGTTCGTCGAGAGTCCTGCTGTCGATCGTTCCTTTATTGATCCTTTCGGAACACTCTCTGAGTCCGGATGTGAGTTTTCCGAGGCGCGTATGCAGTCTTCTCATTTCATCGCTGCCCTTATGATCTTCGAGGTAGTTGCCGACCGCCGAATAGAGGAACTCGAGATTTCTTACATCGGGATCAGTAAACGTTTTGTCGCTTCCGTCATATTTCCTGTAGACCTGTGTCAGATGACCGGCGTAATCTCTTCCGGTTTTTCTTGCCATTTTATGTTCCGTCCTTTCCGGTAAAACAAAATAACTGCTTAATTTTTCTATATCATAAAACGCGCTGTCCAACAAATGTCCAACGAAAAACACCCTATTTTTTATAAATAAAAGGTAATTTTTGCGGATCAGGGACAATATTCAGCGGAAAAAGCAAATTAAAAAGCCGTCAGAGTCGGAAAAGGATTTCTGCCTCTGACGGCTTTATGTTTCTTTATTACTTCCTCTGTCTTCTGAGAGTGATCACAAGACCCACAAGGAAATACAGGAGCGGGATCACCGCGACGAGCACAACTGTCATGATATTTCCGACACTGCTCGGAATGGTCAGGTAGTTGTATCCGAGATCCTTCTGGTGAATGGCTATGCTGCTGTGAGCGTCGCACATCCAGTTGAGGGAGTTGACGTAGACCTCCTGGTTTGCGCCGGAAACGCGGATGTTGGTGTCGTAGTCCGCGATGTACGCCGAGGAGTACCAGACGATCTGGGCGCCCGTGTTGCTGTCGGAGATAGCTACGCCGATCAGGAACTGGCCTTCTTCGTCGCCCTCTTCCTTATCGTACGAGTGCATGCTGAACCCGTCAGCCTTGGAGACCGCCTGTTCGCTGGTGACCATAAGACGTTCGATCTCGATGCCTTCGGGAGGATTCTCCTCTTTGGTCATTCCCTGGGTTATCGGAAGCATGACCTTATAGTTGTGGTCACGGACCGGAGTGGTGATCTCGTGGGTGATCAGCTGCGGAACGATATAGTACGGCGACTGGTAAGCGTAGTTTTCCTCGCTCGGCTCGACGATTATGCCCTTATGCAGGGTGACGCCGTATTCCTTCATCATTTCGGTTATATTTACGAGCAGGCTGCCGTCGTTGGAGGCGCCTGTGCTCAGAAGGAGCTTTCCGCCCTTGCTGAGGAACGCCTTGACCTTTGCGATCTCATCGTCCGAGAAATCGCTCTTGGGCGCGTGGATGATCAGCGCGTCGCAGTCTTCCGGGATCTCTCCGTTGTCGAGGAACGAGAATGACTTGAAGTCGATATTGTCCCTCTTTATCATCGTCTGATAGATGCCGGGGATGGCTTCTTCGCCGTGCCCGGTGGTCGCGTAGACGACCGGAAGGTTCTCGCGGATGACATAGTCGACGCCGGCCGCGATAACATCCTCGCCTGCAAACTTGTAATCGTACTTTCCGTCTTCGTAGTAGTGCGAAAGATCGATGTCGAACATGTCCATATAGTCGAGGTACTGCGATTTGTCGCCGCAGACCACGGCAATGCTGTTCTCAAGATCTTCGCCTACATTATCGGTAAACATGGACGAGAAATCTGGGTTGACCTTCGGGTCGACATGCGTGATCCTCAGGTGGTCGCTCAGGCCGTCGAACTTGTCGATCAGAAGCTGCAGCTTCGGGTCCTCGTTTCCGGCTGTTACCATCCAGTAGAGCTCGACGTCCTTATCGAGGCCCTTGATAAGATTTACTGTCTGGTCGGACAAGGTGAAGAGGCTTGCTCCGGTAAGGTCGATCTGGGTGACCGACGCGGGCAGCTTTGCGGCAAGCACATTGACGCCGACGAGTATCGCCAGGGCAAGAAGAACAGCCAGAACGCTGTAACCGCCTATGCGGAATGCTTTATCGTTTTTCATCAGCTCCACCTCCTCTTCTCAAGCGACTGCACAGTCAGGAAGATAAAGAAAGCTGTGACAGAAACGGTGTATACGACGCCGGAAAGGTCCAGCACCCCGTTGATGTAGGTGCTGAAGCGCGAGAACAGCGAAATGTTCGGAACGACGCGCGGGAACAGGTTTATGAACGGCGTGCGGTTATGCTTGTAGAGAATGCCCGCTACCGCCATGGCGACGGCGAATACTCCGACCGATGTCGGCCAGCTCTTGGTCATGACCCAGATGAACAGGGAGACCAGCGCGGCGACAGCGGCGATAGCTATGAGCGACCACTTGGGCTGTACCGGAAGCAGCTTTGCGAGGGCTGTGATGAAGTAATTGAACAGCATCAGCACGAAGCACGCGCCCGCGGCTACAGCCTGGCTCTCAGTCAGTGACGAGATGAACATTCCCATGGAGATCAGCGACGCGCCGAGCAGGAAGAACCCGAGCAGCGAGCCGTAAGCCATCGAGAAAGTAACAGGTCCGAAAGCTCTGAGAACGAGCGGGTAAATGCACATTATCCCTACCGGGATGGCCAGTATCACGAGCGCGGCGAAGAACTTGCCGAGCACTACCTTTGTCATCGAGATCGGCAGCGAGTAAAGAAGCTGGTCTGTCTTCTGGCGGCGCTCCTCGGCGATCATCCTCATCGTAAGGACAGGAATTATCGCTATGAATATGAATACCATGCTGCTCGGCACGTATTCAAAATTGCCCAGCTGCGACGAAACGTTGGCAGCCACGGTGTAGATCCCGGCAAACAAAAGGACGAAGGTCCCGAACACGTAACCGGAGATGCTTGTAAAATACATGTTCATTTCGTGTTTGAATATTGCTTTCATTCTGCCACCGCCTCACTTTCAGCGCCGGTCGACTGCTGTCTGGCCTTCTGGATCTCCTCTTCGGATACGTCGCGGTTCTCCTGAGCGTCCTGGGTAAGCTCGATAAATATGGTCTCGAGGCTGGCGCGCTCCGGGGTCATGCTCAGCAGCGTGCAGCCGGCTTTGCTGAACGCTTTGAATATTGCGCTCGTAAACATGTCGGGAACTATGTAGCGGCTTCCGAGCTTGAGCCTGCAGCGGCCGTCTTCATCCTGAAGCACCGTGGTCTCGGTAATGCCCTTGACGCCCTGCAGGATCTCCTGCGCTTTGGCAGCGGAGGTCTCGGCCTCCAGCATTACGGTGACGAAGCCCGCAAACTGCTTTTCCAGGTTTTCCGGAGTGTCGCAGGCGACGAGCTTGCCCTTGGATATGATGAGCACGACCTCGCATACAGCCTGCACTTCGGAAAGTATATGGCTGCTGAGTATTACGGTGTGATCCTTGCCCAGCTCGCGGATGAGCTCGCGGATCTCGATTATCTGCATCGGGTCGAGGCCTACTGTGGGCTCGTCAAGGATTATCACCTCGGGATGGCCGATGAGCGCCTGCGCGATGCCTACACGCTGTCTGTAACCTTTGGAAAGATGCTTGATAAGGCGGTTGCGCATGTGCTTTATCTTCGTCTTTTCCATTACGTACTCTATCTGCTCGGGGATATCCTTTTTGGCTACTCCCTTTGCCTCTGCGACAAACTGCAGGTATTCCTGCGGGGTGCTGTCCAGATAGAGAGGCGGAAGCTCCGGCAGATAGCCGATAAGCTGCTTCGCCTTCATAGCGTCTCTGAAAATGTCATGGCCGCCGATCTTTACCGAACCCTGCGTGGCGGAAAGACAGCCGGTCATGATGTTCATTGTCGTCGACTTCCCGGCGCCGTTGGGCCCGAGGAAGCCGTATATCTGTCCCTTTTCTATCTTGAAGGACAGATCGTAGACCGCGGTGTGGTCTCCGTAGACTTTTGTAAGATGACTGACTTCGATCATAGACGATCCTCCTGTTATAGTGTCTATTTTCAACCTGCCTATTGTACCACTAATAAAGAAAAAAAGAAATTATTGTGAAGAAAATCTTACTTTATCGGCGAAATATACTTTGCGCAGAACGGTTTTATCTTTCCGCCGTCGTAAACATGAAGGCTGCAGCTGCGCAGTCTCTCTATATTGAGATTCATAGCGTCCTGGAAAGCCATGGCCGACAGGGTCAGGCTCCTGTGGCGCAGGCTGTACAGGAAGGTGTCGAAATCCATCTCGTCGGAGATCTCCCCGGCAGGCGCGGGCTCGTCGGCCGCCCTCGTCCAGTGGCGCGCGACATACTCTCTGTTGTCCTTTTCGCAGCCTCTGGCGCGCGAGGAATGCGTAATGGAGCTGAGGGCTTTGAGCCTTCCGCCCTGCATAATGAGAAATGACGCGTGGAAGCCGCAGAGCGGATGGTCGCAGCGCGAAGGCATAAAGCTTTCCTGCGCTGTGCCGGCCTGTGAGCAGATATCCGCCATTAGCCTGTCCAGCGTGTATCTGTCCTCTGCCTCCGGCTTTTCCGGATACCTGCCGAAGAAGGATACCGGCTGGAAATGTACGCCCCTGACCGCGGGAGCGAGGGATACCGCCAGGGATATGATGTTTCCGAGATCCCCGTCGTTTACGCCTTTGACCACGGTCGGGACAAGCGTGACCCCTATCCCCGCCTCCGAGCAGGCCTGTACGGCCTTCAGTTTGGTCTCCAGCAGCGCTGTTCCGCGCAGCGCTTTGTATATTTCGTCATCCGTGCCGTCAAACTGCAGAAAGACTATGTCGAGTCCGGCATCTGCAAGGCGCCGGGCATATTCCGGGTCATCAGCCAGGCGTATCCCGTTGGTATTTACCTGTGTGTAGCTGCAGCCCGCGTCTTTCGCGAAGCGGACAAGTTCAGGCAGGTCGTCCCGGAGCGTCGGTTCGCCCCCGGAGAACTGAAGCAGCGGCTGTCCGCACTGCTTTACGATATCGATAATGGCAGCCCTGCACTCTTCCGCGGACATATCTTCGTCGGATTCCCCGCCGCGGGCAAAACAGAAGCTGCAGCGCAGGTTGCAGCGCTTCGTGACCTCCAGCAGCGCGCAGCAGGTGCCTATCCCGTGTTCGGCGCAGATACCGCAGTTTTCCGGGCAGTGAAGACCGCTTTCTTTATCCATCGGCTCCGCGCCGAGCAGCCAGCCGTCAAAATCAAAAAGGCCTTCCCACACGGGAACGCTGAAATTCCCGTGCAGCGGGCAGGACTTTTCGAGCAGGATCCTTCCGCTGTCTTCGCGGGTCAGATATGCCGGTATGTTTTTAAGACACACGGGACAGACGGATCGCGTGTCCCTTATGCGTTCTCCCATGTCATTCTCCAAGATTAAAGCACTGTTTTTTAAAGATCTTTATTTCCAGCTGATACACTTTTGAAGACTCTTCAACAGCCTGCGTCATGACCCTGTCCAGTTCCGCCGCGGGGCAGACAGCGTTCGCGTTGAGCACGACGGCAATGCCCGTGCAGGGGCGCTCAAAGCGCCTCGTGATCTCGACAGGGCGGTCCGTACCGAGCAGATCGACTTTTCCGAAATCCCCTTCCGGTTCCCAGGCGAGCAGCTTGAGATGAGGGACCTCAAAACCGCCCTCTTTCAGAGCAGCCTGCACCCTCAGGGCAATATCTTTCAGATAATCCGTGCCGTCGAAAGTATTGCAGCAGACCTCCGCGTGATACTGTATGTAATACTCCGTGAGCCGGTCCATGGCATCGCCGAGAGCTTTATCTTCAAGATCCAGGTCCGGTTCCCGCATGGAAGCCGTTCCGTTTTTAAGGGCAAGTGACAGCTCCTCAAGCCCCTCTTCCCGCGCGGCGCTTATAAGAAGCACGTCAGTCTGCGGATAGTTTTCCTTAAGCCACGCGCGGTATTCCTCAGCCTCATCCGCTGATATCAGGTCGCATTTATTAAGGACTATAAGGTCAGCTTCCACAAGCTGCGCGCGCAGTATGCGCGCCGTATCCGCATCATTCCCGCTGCGCAGCAGTTCAACGCTGCGCGGCTCGATCAGCACCGTAAACGGAGCCATTTCAAACTCACCGGGAAAGCTCCTGCTCATCCCGCGGTAAACATGTTCCAGCGCGCCTACGCCGAAGCCGGGTATGTCGGAAACTACAAGGTCGCAGCCTTCGCCGTAAAACCTGTTCAGATGCTCCGCCAGCACGCCGTGGCAGAAGCATATGCATTCGTCTGTGATCTCCGACGACAGCACGCCGCTGAGCTTTGCCAGCCTGTAGTCCGCCAGGGTCACCCCCGCTCCGAGGTCGTTGGAGATCATGGCGGCTTTGCCGTGGCGGTCTGTATAATATTTTGTAAGAGCCATCATGGCCGTAGTCTTCCCGGATCCGAGAAAACCGCTGAACACCGCGAATTTTTTCATGCTGCTCCCGATTAAAATTCAATTAACAATTAGCAAAAACCCTCGCAATCGGAAATTCGGCAATCGCAAGGGTTTGTGGTGCCCAGAACCGGAATCGAACCAGTGACACGCAAATTTTCAGTCTGCTGCTCTACCGACTGAGCTATCTGGGCATATTCTGCTTGTCTTTTCACGGTTCTGCTTTGTCGCTTCGCTTTCTCTGCGGTGCTCACGTACTCGGAGTACGCTGCGCTCCTCGAAAAGCTTGCTCCTCGCATAACCGCGAAAATCCGGCGCAGTTTACTATATTCATTTTATAGTGGTGGGCCCTCAGGGACTTGAACCCGGGACCTGCCGGTTATGAGCCGGACGCTCTGACCAACTGAGCTAAGGGCCCACATACACAATTCTGATGGTCGGGGTGACACGATTTGAACGTGCGGCCCTCTGCTCCCAAAGCAGATGCGCTACCAAGCTGCGCTACACCCCGAAAAAAGTGGCAGGGGCAGAAGGACTCGAACCCTCGGCACGCGGTTTTGGAGACCGCTGCTCTACCAACTGAGCTATGCCCCTGTGCAGGGTGTGTGGCGGAGAAGATGGGATTCGAACCCATGCGGCCCAAAAACGAACCCTAACGGTTTAGCAAACCGTCCTCTTCAGCCTCTTGAGTACTTCTCCGGGCTGTTATTCCACTTCGGATGCTGTTTGGCGGAGAGGGTGGGATTCGAACCCACGGTCCCTTGCGAGATCACTGGTTTTCAAGACCAGCTCCTTAAACCACTCGGACACCTCTCCACGTGGTCTTGTTAACGCTCACCCTCATC
>JAFYFK010000092.1 GCA_017543805.1 Bacillota bacterium
AATGAGTAATCAATAGTCCGCAGAATAACCAGGGTATAGACTTAAATGAATCCACGGATTTGTGACACCTTCCATTTTTTCTAACTCATATGCTCCTGATAGCGAAGCAGATGTTCCATAAACATTGCTTATCCACAATACTCCAGAATCGCTCGGGTAAGACGAACTCCCTTTGAACTCATTATACAAACCATTGTAAACAGTACTCGTATTAGATGTTTGTGCATCAATTGCGCGACCTCGCATATGTAAACTACGTGCACTGCCTGTATTATTATAATTACATTGCCAATTTCTAAATCCACTTGTAACAGTAATAGATCCGTCATTGTTATAGTAGTGTCTTATATTTTCTTCCACCTGCAAGGAGTCGATTGCAATCTTAAGTTGCAGTGTATATATACCAGCATTGACATGATCCCACAATTCATCCACGATAAAATGCGGAGCAATTTGCTGTGTCCCAATCGAAGTGTAATTCCAATTGTTAAGCCATGAACCTCAGACAATGTAATGATTTGGATCATAATAGGCAGAAGAACCAGTCCCATTAACCCTGAAATTAAAAACGGTAGGAGATATTTCATTTGTCCCAAAGTTCACAAACAATGAACCACATTGAAGAACTGCGTCTTTTAGTCTAACATACGGAACACCATTAATAGACCTTGCTGACGCAACTCCTTCCGTATTACCACTCACAGAAAAAGTATATGTGTTTATGCCAGAATTGCTCTCTGATAAATTGGGGTTGTTGATATAATAATACAAACTACTGCTATAAGATGCATTACTTGTTGAAAAAATAATCGTCTGACCATTAATTACAACATAATAATTCCCACTTTGGATAAATGTAGATGCTCCTAAATACGCTAAATCTGACAGCTTTATCATTGAATATAGGCTATTTACTCGCTTACCCGCCAGACTTTTTGTATTATTTGTTATTGGGCCTGTTGTACCTGCTGTATTACTAATATTTGATATCGTAATACTAATATCTGAATAATTGATGGCTTTTATAGAGTCTTCAACAGGAGAAACAGCAAAAGCTGAAATACCCATTGAAAAGAATATGGTAACCACCAATAATAAGATGGTTATGCTTCGCAATTTCATTGTATCTTTCTCCATATTCTGCTACACTTGTAGCGATTGGTGGTTTATTCCACCTTCAAGATGGTCCGACGGTGTTCAAACTGCGATTCTCCACTGTCGGACTTTTTAATGATTCATGGGTTTAGCGCGCTATGGGCAATTCTTGATTACATCCGTAAATGAAACCGGCGATCCGTTCACGGTTCCTTCTACATGAAGAGTGTAGGTCTGTCCAGGCGTACAATCAAGTACATGCCCTGAAACGGAAGCACTTCCGGCACCGGAATCACTCCACGTAGTGATCAGCAGACTTCCGCGATAGAGTTTGGCAGTGATACTGCAGGACGAGCCTGTCTCAGATACATAAGCATCAATATAGGCGGTCTTTCCAGAGAAATACAAGTTCGAGTATTGATTGACCTCATCCATTGCCGCAAAAACGCTGGTCAATGACGAAAGAACCACTAACAGAGCCAATACGACCACAATACATCTACGCATTCTTTTTCCCTCCTTTCCTGATAACATCAAATTACTGCAACTGACGATATCCACAGATGGAGGATTGGGGTATTTTTACATTAATGACAATACCCCCCCCATGAATAGATCAATTATTTATAAATTGATTCGGCCAATTCTATCAAGGCTTCTTCACTTAATGTCGTGTCGATAGTTATACATACATTCAGCGTTTTATCTATCCAAATAATATTGCACTGACTGGATCTGTCGTTATGAGGGTAAAGATCGGCATCCATCCCGTTGATCTTAATATGCTGCATACCGTCAAGATAGGAAAAACCCTGAAATCCAGTTGAATTCAATGAGTGATAGCTAAAGAATATCTCATCCCCCGTCTGATCATTCACATAACGACGGTGTATACCTGCGGGGCTTCCGCCTTCTTTTATCAGTTCATAGCCATCCGGGAGGTCAATGCTAAGTTCCGGAAGCTCGATCTCAGCTGTCTGATCGTCGCGTTCATCCCAAAACTCATAAGAAACTTCATCATTGCCGATCTTGCGCAGTTGTTCGAGGACCTTCTGACGGGTGTTCGCGCTAGCGGCAAAGGTCATGAGCAGCACCTCCAGCAGTGCCGCAAGTGGAACGATGATATACCTGCGAGGGATACGCGTGCTGCGCGTTTCCGACGGAACGAAAGTACGATCCTTCATTGCGGCGACGAACGGCTCACGGAACCCCTCGAGCAGCGATTCAGCGCGGGCTGCGGCATAAATGTTTAGCGCTTCAGTGAATTCAGTTTTCCTGAACATCTTTCTAGACATCTATTCCGTCCTCCGCTAAAAGCTGCGCAAGCCGGGTTTTCGCACGCTCGATGCGCTTATACATGGCCAGTTTATTGCATTTATACACCTTCGCCAATTCTGAGGCTGTGTAGCCGAATTTGTAACGAAGCAAAAGGAGCTCACGGTCTGCGTCATCCATTGAGTCTATAGTAAGAGCTATGCTTTCTGCCAGACTGCGGTCTGTTGAATTTCCGAGGTATTCCGAGACATTTTCCAGCGGTTCGTGATCGCTGCGTATTCGTTCCCTGTAAACATCAATCGCCCGTCTGCGTGCGATGGTGCAGAGCAGATTCTTTCTATCAGTTTCGGTCAGCGGAACAAACCTGTCTATCACGAGAGCCGCTTCGCTCCAGACACGGGAATCAGCCTCCTCGACGTCGGAGATGTTGTCAAGATAGCGTTTTATGACATAAGAAACTAAGGGTCGATAACTCTGCATCAATCCGTGAAGGATCTTATCCTGCTCTTCTGTATGGTGAAATAGCGCCATCCTGTAGTATGTATTATGAAAGAATTTGCTCTTTCGTAATATATATCGTAACACATCGTCTATATTAGACACGAATAGTCATTTTGCATGCGCTCAGATCAGCAGTTTGTTTCTTATCTCTGACTCGATGACGCGGATGTCGACGGTGCCGTCGTCGCTGTCATAGGTCACGATGAGATTGTCCCATGGTACGATACCTGCGCCCGCGTAAAGCTGGGCCTTGCGCTGCTGCCAGTTTACATAGCGTTCGCTGTTGGTCATGCCCTCGTGTTCCCAGTAGAACAGCTTCCCGTCAGCCCGCCTGATCGTGAAGTCCGGAGCGATATCGACGTTCTGGAAATGCATGACTTCCTCGTAGCGGAACGGGAGCCCGTATTCGTACAGCTTTTCCGCAATCAGAAGTTCCGATTTGCTGCGGACTCTGAGCCCCCTGCTCGTCATTTGCCGCTTCTCTTCCGCGCGGTATTGCAGCTGTTCGTACGGCGCAGAGGCCCAATCATCCGCTGCGCTGTCTGAAAGCGCAAGGTGAAGCAGCTCATCCGTGACCGCAGACATACGCTGCTTCAGTGCATGGACGCTTACGTCGATGCTGAAGTGCTGCGCTTTCTCCGAGGCCTGCGTCAGCAGCTTGTAATTGACCAGAAGCGCGTCAAGCTCTGCCTTTAGCAGGTCTCGACGTATCAGCGCGGCTGCATGTTCGGGCTCGCCGGTAAGACAGTGACGGTGCCGGCGGCCGTCGATATATTTTTCTACCAGCAGCACGTCTTTTCCGTTCTGCCGTTCCTGGGCAAGCCGTCCTTCCGGCGCCGGATAAAGCGCCTCTTCGACAATTTCCACTCGATTTTTGATCTTCGTCACTAAAGGCTTGAGTTCAGCGTAGATATCCATCGATTTTCCCTCCTTTTTTGGTGTGATGTGACAGGTTCAGGCTGTTTTCGCCTTTCTGTCGATGTTTTCCCAATAATTAATGACGAAGCAGAGGCCTGAATTATTTCACCGTCAACAAAGTTTTTTTTGTTTTTTTAGACGGGGAAGCTTGACTTTGAAATCGATGCGGCCGAAGCCTTTTCACTTTACTTTTGCGGCGCCGGAACGCATAATAGGGGCATGATCAGAAACGTTTTATTCGATATGGGCGGGGTGCTGCTGCACTTTGACCCGAAAGTGTTTATAGCCAGGCTGGGCCTCGCGGACCCGGCGGACGGGCTGCTGCTCGAGCGCGAGATATTCCGCAGCGTGGAATGGGTACAGCTCGACCGCGGAGAGATAAGCGACGAAGAGGCACTGGCGTGCATGCTTGCGCGTATCCCGGAGCGGCTGCACGGCGCTGCCGTGACGCTGTTCGAGAACTGGGACGAGCCGAGGCTCGCGGTGGAAGAAAACTGCGAGCTGGTGAGGGATCTCAACGCCGCGGGTTACGGCGTCTATCTGCTGACCAACGCTTCGCTGCAGCATCACAAGTACTGGCCTAAGCTGCCGGTATCGCAGGTCTTCGGAGACCGCGTGTTTTTATCGGCGGAGCATCATGTGATCAAGCCGGATCCCGCGTTCTTTGAGCAGGCGCTGGCGATGTTCGGGCTCGAAGCAGACGAGTGCGTCTTCATCGACGACGTTCCCCTGAACGTCGAAGCGGCAGTTCGCTGCGGCATACGCGGCATAGTCTATCACGGCGACCCGGGGCTGCTGCGCAGGCAGCTGAGGGAGCTGGGGCTGAAGATCAACTGACGCGCGGATCCGTGGAGCGCAGCATAAAAAGCTGAAGGAATAGCGGAACTGTCAAAAACGCATACGAAGACATAATAAAAAGAGAGGCTCGCGGCCTCTCTTTTGTTGTGCGGTCTATTTCTCTTCGGCTTTCTTGAACGGATAATCCGGCCAGTAGAGGTCGTCTTCGCTGACGCCCGGCGGATATGCGCCGCTCGCGTCGGTCTGCGGCAGCTCAAGCTCCGCGCGGCCGTAGAGCTTGGTCATGCGCGCGATGCGCTGCGCGAGCTGAGGCGTGATCTGCCCCTGCTGCAGCCTCCAGCGCCACCAGCCGAGGGTCCCCGGAACGTTGAGCTTGGCCTCCGCGCCGAGGCAGAGCCAGTCTGAGAGCGGAGATACGAAAAGCTTCGCTGGCCCGGACATTCCGGCGCGCAGCAGAGCGTCAGCGAGCTCTTCGGGCTTCGCGTCCGCTGGCAGCCCGAGGTATTCCTTCACGAGGCGGAGGTTCGACTCCGGGGCTTCGTCAAGCCATTCCATCAGGGTCGCGTTATCGTGGGTCCCCGTGTAGCAGACGCAGTTTTCTATCTGGTTGTGCGGCAGATAATCGCCGGGCTTCTTGTTGTCGAAGGCGAACTGCAGCACCCTCATGCCAGGGAAGCCGGAGCCCTTGAGCATGGCCTCAACCTCGGGAGTCGCGAAACCGAGGTCCTCGGCGATGAATTCCACGTTCCTGAACCAGCCCTTGAGTCGGTCGATCAGGTCGAGCCCCGGTCCCTTGACCCAGTGGCCGTTGCGTGCGGTGGTCTCGCCGAAGGGCACGGCCCAGTAGCTCTCGAAGCCCCTGAAGTGGTCGATGCGGATCACATCGTAGAGCTTTGATGCGCCGTCGATGCGGCGTATCCACCAGCCGTAGCCGTCCCAGCGCATGAAATCGTAGTTGTAGAGCGGGTTGCCCCAGAGCTGCCCGTCCTCGTTGAAATAATCGGGCGGGACCCCCGAGACTTCCTTGGGCTTGAGGTCGTCTCCGAGCTGGAAGTTCACCGTCTCAGCCCAGACGTCCGCGGAGTCGAGGGCGACGTAAATGGGAAGGTCGCCTATGATCTTTACGCCGTGAGCGTGCGCGTAATCGCGCAGGGCGTTCCACTGCTTAAAGAACAGGAACTGAATGTAGCTGTAGAGGCGCACGTCGTCCGCGAGCTCGCGGCGGGCGCGCTCGAGCGATTCCCGGTTCCTGCGGCGCAGGCCTTCATCGGGCCAGTCGACCCAGCTTATCATGCCGAAGCTCTTTTTTATCGCCATGAAGAGCGAGTATTCAGAGAGCCATGGGTTCTGTGCGGCAAAAGCCTCGAAGGCCTCCCGGTCGCGCTCAAAGCCGCGCTCCGTCGCCTTTGCGAGGAGCCTGAAGCGGTTTTCGTATATGGCGCCGTAATCGACGTACTGAGGGTCATCTCCCCAGTTGACAGCGTCCACCTCTTCCCGGGTGAGCAGGCCGTCCGCTATAAGCTCGTCGAGATCGATGAAGTACGGGTTTCCCGCGAACGACGAGGGGCACTGATAGGGCGAGTCGCCGTAGCTCGTGTGGCCGACCGGCAGCATCTGCCACCAGCCTTGCCCCGCGGCTTCGAGAAAGTCTACGAAATTGCGGGCTTCCTGCCCGAGCGTTCCTATGCCGTAGGGCGAAGGAAGCGATGATACCGGCATGAGTATGCCGCTGCTGCGTTTCATTTGATAAAACTCCTTGTTGTATTGGCCCCGGCGCCGTCAGCGGAAATACCGCCAGACGCCGAAGATGCTCATGGCAAGACCTATGGTGAAGGTGATGACGTTCGCCGCGAAGGTCTGCCAGAACAGCCTGTTCGAGCGGCCGAAGGCGCGCGAGTAGACCAGGTATTCCGCCGCCACTACGATGAGCTCGAGCGGAAAAAGCGGGTTCACGCTGCGCGGAAGGACCCGCCTCAGCAGGATCACGGTGAGGTTGAGCGCCAGGTTGCTGGCCGCGTTTGTGCCTGCGACTATGGTCAGGTCGTCCCTGCCACGGTAGCCGAGCAGCGCGAAGAACGCCGTCTCGACGACGATGGTGATGAGGCACGATACGAGCAGGGCCACCTACTTGTTCCTCTTGTTCTTGATGGCTTTGCGCACGAGTATGACCGCGATTATGATCACCGCCACAGCGATGACAGCGATCAGAAGGAAGCTGCCTTCTCCAGCGGGGGGAACGGGTTCGATCGGAGCCACGTCCGCGAACGCGGGGACCGCGGAGAGCAGGAAGGCGGCAAGAGCCGCGAACAGTCTTCTAAGCTTCATCTTTATCTTTCCTTTCTTTGATAAGATAGTTCGTCGAATAGTATACCGCGTAAAGGCCGAGCAGGAAACACGCGATGATGCACGCGTCTTTTGCGGGGCCTGTAAGCCTGATGAAAACGCCCGCCACGGTGCCCGGCCAGAGCGCCGAGGCCGCCAGGCCGAAGGCGAAGCCCGGTTCGCGGGGCATGAGCCTGTACAGCAGCCAGAGCGTCACGGGCATGCTGAGGTTGAGCAGCAGCTGTCCCGCGAGCGAGAGCGGCATGCTGGCGGAAAAGAATACAGTCAGCAGGGCCGCGGGCAGTATCGATACCAGCGCGGCCGCCACAGGGCCGCGGCGGTCGCAGAGGTAGCCGCCGGCCGCCTTGCCGAAGAACACGAATACGGCGATCAGCAGCACGTGCAGCGCGCCGCCCGCCCAGGGATAGCTCACGACGCTGCCCCCTACCGCGCGCACGGCGACGGCGGCGGTGAGCATGGCCACCGCGGTCAGCGGGAATTTGTCCACTGCGGGCTTTTTCTCTTCGCCATGAGGCTCCTGCGGCCTCACAGGGGCATTAACAGGGGCAGCCTCAGGAACGAACCGCATTGCGGCCCTGTTCGCGGCAAAGAGCCCGACGGCACAGACCATCAGCGCGGCCGCGAGGCCGGTGCCGTAAGACGGCCAGAGCCTTCCAAGCGCCACTCCGAGGGCCCCGGGCGCCACGAAGGCTCCCAGCGGGGCGGCGCGGCCGCCGCTGCGCTGAAGGCATAGCGTTCCTCCGCACACGTGGAACACGCTGTTCCCGGTCCCTATCATAACGACCTTCCAGACCAGAGGCACCGGCGCGAAAAAGCCGGCCGCGACGAGCAGCATGGCCGCCGTCTCGAGCTCCGCGCAGCGCTTCACCCTGTCTGTCAGCAGGCCAACGACGCACTGCGTCGAAAAGGCCAGAGTGTTGTATATTATTATCTCTTTAGCCACGTCGGTCCCGCCCAGCTTCGCGCCGAACAGCGCGGCTATGCACACCGCGTCCACCAGAAAGTGCGCCAGTGCGTTAAGGACCTCTGCGAGCCTGTATTCCTTACTCATGGATACATTATACCACATTACAGAAAAAACGGCTCTGTCGGGCTGTTTTTGCCCTCAGAGCCGCATTTATCTGGTGCGCTGCCGCCCGCTCAGGAGTTCCCTGCCGCAAGCAGATCCGGTGTTTCGATATTATTCAGGAAGATCTCCGTCAGCTGCGGATCAAAATGCGTTCCCGATTCCTCCCTTATAATCTCGGCAGCCTCCTCCGGAGGTATCGCGTCCTTGTAGCAGCGCTCGGAGATCAGGGCGTCATACACGTCCGCTATGGCCATGATTCTCGCGCAGAGCGGTATCTCTTCGCCCTTGAGCCCTTCGGGGTATCCGCTTCCGTCCCACCGCTCGTGATGGTACTTGGCTATGTCTGTCGCGATCTTTATATATGACTCGTCCGCGATGCCGGAGAGCATCTGACGGACGACCTCTCCTCCCGCAGAGGCATGAAGCTTCATCTGTTCGAATTCCTCGGCAGTCAGCCTCGCGGGCTTGCGGAGTATGGTATCCGAAACGACGATCTTCCCCACGTCATGCATGGGCGCGAGCGTATATACCAGGTCTATGAACTGTTTATTGATCTCGTCGGTATCGACGCCCGCCTTTACCGCTCCTTCGGATATGAGCTTCACGTATTCCCTCGTCCTGGACACGTGCATGCCGGTATCGGTATCCCGGTTCTCGATGATGCTGGCAAGGCCGGAGATCATGTGCTCCTGCATGTCGGTGACCTTTTTCTGATTGGCTATAAGCTCGGCCTGGGTGTCCTCTTGCACGAGATCGTTGTAATAGATGTAACACAGGCAGGCCGCCATTCCGATGCTTATATACGCCGTGTGGATGTTCAGGAAAGTGACAGGCAGTATTCCGGCGACCAGGGTCAGGGCGACCATTATTATGGTTGACCTGTCCCTGTGTTTGAACCGTTTGCCCACCTCGAGCATGCTGACCAGCAGATAGAGGAAGCTGATGAAATAGAAAGCGGAATAGATCGTGAAAAAGCTCCCTCTGTGGTAGCCGTCTTCCGCGAAGAAGAATATCAGGCTGAAGGGCGCAGCCGCGATCTCTATGAGAGCGTGCGGAATGAAGAAGAGTATAGCTTTGGACGCCTGCTCATGAAGGCCCAGGGCGCCCGAGAAGAACACAGCCAGGACAGGAGCGAGCGAGAACTGCAGTACGGTCAGCACCGTAAGAGGGACCGCCCACGAGGGCTTGTAATACCCGCAGTGGACCGCGTATTCCGCGAGCGAGCAGAACACGACAGAGAGGAACGTGGCGATATACCAGCCCTTCTGCTGTCTGTTGAAGCCCGAATACCGCACCACGTGGATCGTCATGGCGAGCATCAGGAATACGATCAGGATGATCGAACTGAGATAAAAATCCATAACCTTGATCCTTTCCGGTGCTTTATAAGCCTTCCGATATCCTTTGCAGTATTACCGCCAGAGC
>JAFYFK010000093.1 GCA_017543805.1 Bacillota bacterium
CTCAGCTGCGCAAAAAGCTGGTCTGCCGATACGCAGTCCGCAAGCTGAAGCGCTGAAAATTCTCCGGTCGATATGTCCGCCCAGGAGAGTCCCGCTGAGCGTCCGTCGATATATACGCAGGCGAGGAAATTGTTCTCCCCTTCCCTCAGCATGCCCGGTTCGATGACGGTTCCGGGGGTCACGACCCTGATGACCTCGCGCTTTACTATGCCCTTTGCGAGCGCGGGATCCTCCATCTGCTCGGCAATGGCTACTTTGTGACCTTTGTCGATAAGTTTCGCTATGTAGCTGTCTACAGCGTGGTACGGGACGCCGCACATCGGGGCGTATTCACCGTTGCCGCAGGCCTTGCGCGTAAGCACTATGTCCATGTCGCGGGAAGCAGTGACGGCGTCGTCGAAGAACATCTCATAGAAGTCGCCCATGCGGAAAAAGAGGATACAGTCCTGATGATCCTTTTTGGTATCCAGATATTGCTGCATTGCAGGCGTATAAGCCATTACTGAACCTCTTCCTTAGCGTCGAGCGCCGCGTGGGCGCCGGCGACGGCTTTATCCATTACTGCCTCAAGCTCAGGGCAATCATCTCCTCCAAGCTTGAGAAGCATCAGAAATTCAATGTTTCCTGTCGTTCCCTTTATAGGCGACCAGTCGACGTTTATGACGCCGAACCCGCTCTCTTTCGCGTATCCGGCGACTTTTCCGAGAACCTCCCTGTGTATGCGGGGATCCTTTATTATTCCGTGTTTTCCTACCTGCTCGCGTCCCGCCTCAAACTGCGGCTTGACAAGGCAGATCATATATGAATCAGGTTTAAGCAGCTTTGCCGCGGGAGGAAGCATTAGCCTGAGCGAAATGAACGATACGTCTCCGGAGGCAAAATCGACCTTTTCAGGCAGGTCTTCCGGCTCGAGGTATCTGAAGTTGGTCTTCTCCATACAGACCACTCTTTCGTCATTTCTGAGGCTCCAGTCGAGCTGTCCGTAGCCAACGTCGACCGCGTAGACTCTGGATGCCCCGCGCTGAAGCATGCAGTCGGTAAAACCGCCGGTCGACGCTCCTATATCCAGGCATACCAGGTCTTTTACATCTATGCCGAAGATGTCCAGCGCCTTCTCCAGCTTGAAGCCTCCGCGGCTCACATACGGACAGTCATCCCCGCGGACTTCGATCTCTTTATCTTCCGGGATCTGGGTGCCGGGCTTGTCGAAGCGCTGTCCGTCTATGAAAACAAGACCCGCCATTACCGCGCGCCTTGCTTTTTCGCGTGTCGCGAACAGACCCCTTTCGGTGAGGATGACATCAAGCCTTTTCTTCAAGGAATTCCTCCGTTTTTCTCGCTATCTGGAGGGCGTTGAGCCCGTAGCGCGCCCTGAGTTCGCCTACGCTGCCCGCTTCTATGAATCTGTCAGGCCAACCGAGAGTCAGGACCTTTGTGTCTGAGCAGCTGTTGGCCAGCGCCGCTATCCTCGTGCCGAGGCCTCCGTTTACCGTTCCGTCCTCCAGGACGACGACCTTCGGGTATTTTCTGAATATGTTTTTCAGGAAATACTCCGGCAGCGGCTTGATGATGCGGATATTGCATACCGCGGTCGAAATCCCGCGTTCCTTAAGCATTTCCGAAGCCCCGAGAGCGACCGGCAGCATGCTTCCGTCCGATATTATGACCGTGTCGTCACCGCTCGCGGCGAACTCCGGGTTTGCGCGCATCTCGGTGCGGCCGAACTGCGAAAGGTCCGGCGCGTTACCCTTCGGGTATCTTATGGCGCAGGGTCCGTTGACTTTCATCGCAAAATCGAGCATCTCCCGAAGCTCTTGAGCGTCCTTCGGAGAAAGCACAGTCATATTGGGCATGGAAGAAAGGTAGGAAATATCGAATGTGCCCTGATGCGTCTCCCCGTCCGCGCCGCTCACTCCCGCGTGGTCCACGGCGAATATGACAGGCAGGTTCTGCAGGCAGACGTCCATAACGATCTCGTCGTATGCCCTCTGAAGGAATGTGGAATATATGACCGTTACAGGCCTTCTGCCGCCGAGGGCAAGCCCCGCGGACATCGAGACCGCGTGCTGTTCGGCAATGCCCACGTCAAGCACTCTGTCCGGATATTTCTCGCGCATGGGCGCAAGGCCTGTTGCGTCGCCCATGGCGGCTGTGACAGCGACGATCCTGTCGTCCTTCTCAGCGAGTTTAAGAAGCTCGTCGCCGAAAAAGTACGCCCAGC
>JAFYFK010000094.1 GCA_017543805.1 Bacillota bacterium
CCGACGCCGCGCACGGACCGCGTATCGAGAAAGTCGAAGACGAGTACTATGTCACTTTTGATCACGCGATGACCAAAGATCACTATCTCTCTTTCGTCTGCGGCGTCAGAGACGACGGCTGCGAGACCGTCAAACTATACCCCGAGGGGCCCGCCGAAGCGAGATTCAAGATCCGCAGGACTAAGTACATTTACTGGTACTGCAACAGGCACGGCCTTTTCAGAATGCTGCCGCGATGACCAATTGGCTCTTTAGAACGGCACGGAAATAATGTATAATGATGGCGGGCAGGCTTATTTCTGCCCGCCCTTTCAGTTCAGGAGACCCTATAAGGAGGAAAAATGTTTACTAAAGCGATAACCAGAAAGCCCTGCAGGGCTTTGATAGACGGTATTTCCACAGCCATGTTCGGCGAAGGTACACCGATATACGAAGACGCGATCGCCCAGCATGCGAAATACGTTGAGACTCTCGAATCCCTCGGCCTCGAAGTCACCGTACTCGAAGGCGACGAGAGATATCCCGACTCCTGTTTTGTTGAAGACCCGGCTGTAGTGGTGCCTGAGTTTGCGGTGATCACCAACTCCCCGAGAGAGTCCAGAAACGGTGAGAAATACGAGATCCTGCCCACGATCAAAGAGTTCTGGCCCGAAGACCGCATCTTCTATATCGAGGCTCCGGGTACAATGGAGGGCGGCGACGTGATGCTCGTCGGAAAGCATTTCTACGTAGGCCAGTACGAAAGGACCAACGCCGAAGGCGCCAGGCAGTTCAACGAGATAGTGACGCAGTTCGGATACACCTCCTCCACAGTCCCGGTGACCGAAGGCCTGCACCTGAAGGATTTCGTGATCAACCTTGAGAACAACAACCTGCTCGTATCCCCCGTCATGGACGCGCAGCCCGCCTTCAAGGATTTCAACCGCTATGTGATCGACCCAGACGAGCTCTACGCGATCAACAGCATGTATATCAACGGAACGGTCCTTGTCCCGCAGGGCTATCCCAAGACGCTGAAGCTCATACAGGATCTCGGATACCCCACCCTCCCCGTGGATACCAACGAGTTCCGCAAGATCGACGGAAGCCTCACCTGCCTGTCACTGCGTTTTTAGTATCTCAGGCACAAACTAATCTCGAATATTTTATATTCATACAACAAAAATATATTGCATTCCATATGCGCCGGTGTTAGAATCTCATAGTATTTTATTTTACCCGATACATCGGGAAAACAGGTGCTGCTATGAGATTCCACCCGTTGGCGCAGGACACGCCGGCCGATGAAAAGACCATCATGACCGACTATGAACAAAGCCGCAGGATCGGAGCTGTAAGCCTCGGAGAAAGCGTGCTTTTTTTTCGTGCAAGGCGCAAGGCTTACTACATCCCCTATTCCGGCATATCGCGCTGTTTCCGGCGGGTCATGCTCGTCCCTGCACCCGAAGGAGCTGAAGCATGACAAAAGAAGAAGCGCTGGCAAAAGTCCTTCCTGCCTATGAGCGCTATTACAACGTAAACAGCGAGTCTCCCCGGCCTCCTTTCGCCGCAGAAGCGGTCTTCTCCCTTCACGATGAACAGTATTTCCTGATCAAAAGCGCCAGGATCTCGGAGGCGGACGCCAGAGAATACGCCTATTTCGCCCTGGCGGACGAGCTCACTCCTGAGGCCTTCGAGGAACTGTTCGAGGCAGCATGGAGCGCGGGACTTGAAAGGATATCCCCCGGTCCGAACATGAGGAGCATGGACGTGTCGCTTTTGATCATCGCGGACAGCATATCAGACGCGGCGCGGGCAGCGATCCGCAGGGCTAAGCGTTCCCTCAGCCACAGGTTCGGATTCTGGGGCTATACGCATTACCGTATCTGCGCCTTTGACGCGGGTACCGGCAGGATCACGGCGAACCGCATGGGCGACCACATCGAGCGGACTCTGAAGAGCGTCCTCGGAAAATAGTTTATTATTACATTTTTATAAAAAATGTCATGATGAAAGGAGGAAACAATCTCATGACGGCATTATTAATCATCCTCGCGGCCATAGCAGTGCTTATCATAGGCTATGTCACCTACGGCAGCTGGCTCGCGAAACAGTGGGGCATCGACCCGACGCGCAAGACGCCGGCAGTTACCATGGAAGACGGCGTAGACTACGTCGCCGCCCCGCCCGCAGTACTTATGGGACACCATTTTTCGTCCATCGCAGGCGCCGGCCCGATCAACGGGCCTATCCAGGCTTCGGTATTCGGTTGGATCCCGGTATTTCTCTGGTGCGTGCTCGGAGGCATCTTCTTCGGCGGACTACAGGACTTCGGTTCCCTCTTCGCGTCGATCCGCACCCGCGGCAAGACAGTCGGCGAGATCATCAAAGATTCCATGGGCACCCATGCGCAGAAGCTGTTTATCATCTTCGCGCTCCTCGTCCTTATCCTTGTCATCGCTTCCTTCGTGAACGTCGTTGCAGGAACCTTCTTTACTCCCGCTGACGGCCAGATGGGCATAGTCGCCGATCCGACCGGGAACCAGACGACAGCCATGGTATCC
>JAFYFK010000095.1 GCA_017543805.1 Bacillota bacterium
GAAATCAAGGCAGAAGAGCGCACTGCCCTCCTGAACAGCGTCGCAGCCATGCGCGGCACGCCGGCAGCCCCCGGAGCTGCTCAGAAGAGCGACGAGGAAGTCAGGAGCAGCAAGGCGTATATCGACGCATTCGCAGAATACATCAAGACCGGCAAGGACGAGGAAGTCCGTGCACTTCTGACTGAAAACGGCGGAGGCACCGTTCCTGTTCCTACAATGGTCGAGGATACTGTCAAGACCGCCTGGGAAAGGAATGGCATCATCAGGAGAGCAAAGAGGACCTACTTCAAGGGCGACGTGAAGCAGGGCTTTGAGATCTCCGGATCCGATGCGACTACACGTACCGAGGGTGTGACCTCCGTAAGCGCGGAAACTCTCCTTACCGGTATCGTAAAGCTCGTTCCCCAGGATATTGCGAAATGGGTCGAAATATCCCGCGAGACCTACAAGCTCGGCGGAGAGGCGTTCCTCAGATACATCTATTCCGAGCTTGCGTATAAGATCGCAAAGCAGGCAGCTAAAGATCTCATCACAAAGATCATCGCCTGCAGCACCGTCGCGACTGCGACTCAGGTCAGCGTCGGAGAGATCACTGCGACTCAGGTCGGCGTCGGCATCGTAGCGAAGGCTCTTGCAGAGCTGTCTGACGAAGCTGTCGAGCCGGTCGTAATGATTAACAAGAAGACCTGGGGCGCCCTCAAGGATGCTCAGTATGCGAACAAGTTCAATGTGGATCCGTTCGAAGGTCTCCCCGTCGAGTTCGACAACAGCATCCCGTCGTTCTCTGCCGCCACCACCGGCGACACCTGGATGATCGTAGGCGACCTCGCAAACGGCGCGCAGGTCAACCTGCCGAACGGCGAAGGCGTCGATATCGAAACCGATACCGTGACTGCATTCGCTAACGGCATGGTCAAGATCAACGGCTCCGAAATGGTTGCCGTCGAACCGATCGCACCGCTCGCATTCACTAAGGTGAAGAAGTAGGCTATTCCTCCAAGTGAGATTAGCAGCAGGACAGGCGCGTAGCTCTTTCCGCGCCTGCCCTGTTTTTTAAGAAAGAGCACAGAAGGAGCACAACATGAAGATTCTTATCGCGGTCCCCTGTATGGATCAGGTCGCAGCGCCTTTTGCTGCCTCGCTGGGAATGCTGGAAAAGGACGAAAAAGACCAGACAGTTATCGCTATGCAGATCGGAAGCCTCGTGTACGATAGCCGCAACAACCTGGCCAAGCAGGCCGTAAACTGGGACGCGGACTACGTTATGTGGCTGGATTCCGATATGTCATTCCCGCCTGACACTCTCAAGAGGATGGTCAGGCACATGGAAAACGGTCTCGACATCGTTACAGGCCTCTATTTCAGGCGGCGCTCTCCTTTTGCTCCGGTCCTTTTCAAAGATCTCGGAGTAACAGACGGAAAGGGTCACTGGGAAGGATATGACGATTATCCGAAGGACTCCCTCTTTGAAATCGGCGGATGCGGCTTCGGCTGCGTCATGCATAAAGCAAATGTGCTCGCGGGCATGGTGCTCAACGGGCGCGGGAACTGGTTCTCCCCTTATGCGGGATTCGGCGAGGATCTGAGCTTCTGTATCAGAGCCAAGGAGAGCGGATACAGTATCTGGTGCGACAGCACCATAAAATGCGGCCATGTTGGCCAGATCGTCGTGGATGAGAATATCTACGAAACACAGCTGAAGGGCTAAGGAGGAAACCATGAGCCTGCTTGACAATGTAAAAGCATCCGTAAGGATCCGGGACTCCGTACCTCCGACGCCTGCAGAAAAGCAGCGCAGCAACGATATCCAGGGCTTAATCAACGCCTGTAAGGATGACATCCGCAGGGTCGGTGTCGATGAGGGCTTGATAACCGATTCAAACGTGCGCGTAGAGAACGCCTGCAAGCTCTTCGTAAAGGCCGCCCTGGACTACCAGGGGAAAGGCTCCGAGTACAAGGAGCGGTACGAGTCTTACCTCTCCGCAATGGCCCTCGACGTGGACTACAAGGAGGCTTGAGCATGTACGACGAGATATGCTCCCTGCTGGTCATGGAGGTGAACGTCTCCGAGACCGGGGACCCGGTAGAGATCGCCTCCGCTGAGAAGGAGGTCTTCTGCAGGGTCTACTCCGCAAACGAGCGGGAAAAGACCTACGCTTCGACCCGCGGGAAAAAGGCTGAGATAGTCGTGGAGCTGCCTGACAGGATCGATTATAACGAGGAGCAGTTTATCAGATGGCGCGGCCGGATCTATGAGGTCCTGGACGCGAAATGGAACGATGTGTCTGACTCAATAAAGTTGGTGGTTAGCAGATGGGATTACCGATGAGCACAAGGAAGCTGCGGAAGCTGATACAGGCTGAGCTCCTGAAGCATTGCAGCCAGGTGTTTTATCTCCGGGCGAAGAAGGCTTCAGGGCTGCACGTCGTTTTCATGCTTTCTCAGATCGACACGGACGAGATAATGCAGCAGGCCAGGCTCGAGGTTCGCGTGATCGATACCGGCGACGATTCGGACGCCGTGGAAGATCTCTCGGACGAGATCTGGAATGCTTTTGACCATATGTATTATTTAAGCGCTGACCTTGAGTTTTCTGTTTACAGGGAGACGAGGCGCGTTATGACCGAGGAAGAAACGTCTGTGATCTACAGGCGTCTTTTGTTTGATATCAGAGCTTTATAGGAGGATGCAATGAAAGTATTTACTGGGCTCACCGGCAACACAAGAAAGAACCTGCAGCTCGACGCAGGCGCGCTTTTCAAAAACTACAATCCGGCGACAGATACGCCGGAAACGGCATCTGCAAAACTTATCGGCGCGACGGTCGGGGGCTCTACCCTCTCCATCGTCCCGGAAGTTCGCCAGATCGCAGTCGACGGCGTGAAGGGTCCGACGAAGGGCTATGAAGCCATAGACAGCTGGACTGTGACCCTCACGACCAACATTAAGGAGGTCACCGTCGACAGCGTGAAGCTGATGCTCGCCGCGGCCGTAAGCACGACCACGAACACCAGCACCACCAGCCCGATCCCTGCAGGCTATACGAAGATCAATCTCAAAGAGCTTGAGGATTCGGACTATATCGACAACATAACCTGGATCGGAAGGATCAGCGGATCCGACAGCCCGATAATGATAGTTATCAGGAACGCGGTCAACCTGAACGGATTCTCCATGCAGGCACAGGACAAGAACGAGGGACAGCTCCCGGCAGTATTCACTGCTCACTATGACGTCTCCGATCTTGAGGACGTTCCTGTGGACATCTATATTCCGAACCAGAGCGCGTAAAACATCAGAAAGAGAGAAAGAGCAATGAGAAAATTAAGAACTACCGATGTTTTTGTCGCGGCAAGGCTTGTGACCGGCTCCGGCCTCAGAGAGGACCTTGCTCCGCTCATCAAGAAGATAGCAGACGAAGGCTACGACGATATCGCAAACGTCGGGCTGAACGGCATCCTGACGGCGCTCGAGACCTTCAGCAGCAAAAAATGCGAGCAGATGTTCTACGAATTCCTCGCGGGTCCGTTTGAGATGGCCCCGGAAGAGGTCGCGGAGCTCGACATCGACGTTATGTACGAGAACCTGTCGAGGCTCGTGGAGGAGAATAATCTCAGAAATTTTATGAATGCGCTCTCGAAGTTGATCTCGAAAGCGCACTGAGGTATTCCGGGTCATATCCCGCGTACTTCTGGGACCTTCCTGCAGATGAGGCTGCGGCCGTGCTGCTCGCAGCTCGGAATAAAGAGACAGACAACAAGCTCTATTTACGATGGGCTATCGGTTATCAGTCAGAGATGAGCTTCAGCGAGTTTAAGGAAAGGATAAGCCCTGCAGTAATCAAAAGCACAAAGATGATCCTTAAAGACGTCTACGGCATCATAGGCGTCTTTAATAATTGCGGGATTACAGAGTTATCTTATGGAGATTTTTAAGCTTTTCGGGTCGATCCTCATAGATTCGGCCGAAGCGGAAAAGTCAATATCGAAGACCGGCGATCAGGCTGAGAAGACCGGCTCCAAGCTTGCAAACGGCATGAAGACCGCGGCTAAGTGGGGCGCGGCAGTCGTTTCTGCAGCTGTAGCCGTGGGCGGAGCGATGGTCGCCGCTGCAAAAGACACGGCCAAGACTCTCGATGAGATAGATAAGGGCTCGCAGCGCATGAAGATCTCTGCGGAGTCCTATCAGGAGCTTGCTTATGCGGCAAATCTCTCCGGCGTCGAGATGTCGACCCTGGAGAAGGCGGCCAAAAAGCTTGAGGGCACCGGCCAGGACCTCGACAGTGCCCTGGAGAGCATCATGGGCTACGCGACGGCGGAAGAACGGGCTGCAGCTGCTGCAGAGCTGTTCGGAGACAGCGTCGCGTACCAGCTCACTCCCATGCTCAACGCAGGCGCGGAAGGCATGGCTGCGGCAAGACAGGAGGCGCGGGATCTCGGACTCGTTATGAGCGACGAGACTGTCGCGGCAGGCGCGTCCATGAACGACATGTTCGCGAAGGTGGGCGAAAGTATCAAGACCCTCAAGACTGGTCTTATGGCCGAGCTGATGCCCTACGTGCAGGAGATCCTTGAGTGGGTGATAGAAAACATCCCCGCAATAAAAGAGACTGTCAGCAGCATCATGGCCGCGATCCTCCCGATCATAAAGACCGTGCTCGATTTCGTTATGACAGCCCTGCCGCCCCTGTTCGATCTCATCAAAAAGCTGCTTGACTGGATAATGCCGTATCTCGAGCCTATACTCGACGCTATAGGGACCCTGCTTGATGCTCTGTTCGCGCTTCTGGAAGGAGATACGGACAAATTCGCAGAATATATCGTCGAGGCGCTTTCTTCGCTCGGAGAGGCGCTTTTTAAGATCGGAGAGGATGTTCTCAACGCCTTCTGGGACGGGCTTAAGAGCGTCTGGGAAAATATAAAGAGCTGGTTCTCCGGCGCCCTCGACTGGCTTGGGATCCAGGGGCAGAAAAAGCAGCCTTTTGCCCTCGGCGGCGTAAGCGGGTCTCATGCAGTCGGACTTCCGTATGTTCCGTATGACGGCTACGTGGCGGAGCTGCATAAGGGCGAAACGGTAATGAACGCCGGGCAGTCGCAGAACATGGTCGAGGATATCGTGAACGGCATCCGGGACAAAGTCTCCGGCGGCGTCCAGAC
>JAFYFK010000096.1 GCA_017543805.1 Bacillota bacterium
ATAGATGACATTGTATCCGCGGTCAGCTATCTGCGAAGCCGTGTCAGATGCCTCAAACAGCTTTGCGTAACCCTCGTTGGAAGGAATAAGGCCGATATACATAAAACTCAGCCACAGAGCGGCCATGGTAAAGCATATGCCCTCCGGGAGCTCGCCGAGCAAGGTACCGTTTACGCGCGGCCAGAGGTCTGCTGCATACAGTGCAGCATAAGTCACGCCGAATACCGACGGGATGACAGGTATCCATATGAGCCTGCGGCTGGCCGAAAGCCTGCAGCGTCTGAAAAGAATGACCATCGTTGCGATCAGAAGGCCTATTACCCAGACATATACGAACAGAAACAGCCCGGTCCTGCTGTAATCAGAGTCCCAGTCCTCAAAACCGGGCTTAAACCGGAACATCCTCTGATGCAGGTCGTTTGTAAGTATCAGGACCGTCAGGACTGCCGTTACAGCTGTCGTGACTGCGGAGGCTGCTTTTCCCGCGAGGCTTTTTCCGCCTCCGAGAGAAAGAGCGCAGTAAAGGGAGATCTGCGGCACCATAAGCGCCGGAATGTAATACATATACCAGAGGTGCCTTGCGATCGTCTCTGTCTCCTCGAATGCTATGTATTTAGCCCCGCGGAGCAGCATCCAGAGGCAGATCATTGCCGCTATGGCGACTAGATGCGTCCTTATATGCCTGTCTATGGTGTGTTCTCGAAAATACATGAGAAGCGCGAGCGAAAGCGCAAGCAGCAGAAGCGTCGTCGGCTGGCGCAGCAGAAATACGTCCGGCGAAAAAGCGGAGATCAGGCCGACAAGAACAAACAGTATGGCAAGCTGAAGCAGCATGCGTATGGACTTTACCGACGCGTTCATAAAAGTATTGTAGCATAAAGACCGTAGGCTGTTCACCCGCCGTTCGGTGAGTACGTGCCGGAAAAATAAAAACGACCCGCTTAAAAGCGGGCCGTTTTATGACGATTATTGTTCGGTGAAGATTTAATCGTTTAATGTAAGAGCCTTCTTCGGGCAGACGCTGACGCAGGTGCCGCACTTGATGCAGGCTTCCTTGTCGATCTCCCAGGTCTTGTTGGCTCTGTCGACCTTGATCGCGCCGACCGGGCACTTCTTCTCGCAGAGCGTGCAGTATACGCATGCGTCGCTCCACTCGACTCCGGACTCGGCGGCCTTGAACTCGAGGCACTTCTTGGGGCACTTCTGTACGCACTTTTCGCAGCGTACGCACTCCGCTTCGTCCCAGGTCCAGGTCTTGTTGGGCCTGTCGACCTTGATGCAGCCTTCCGGGCATGCCTTTTCGCAGAGACCGCAGAATACGCAGTCATCACCGCGGACGAGCTTGCCGGGAACGCTCTTCTTGAAGTAGGAGCCTCTTACCATGAGGTTCTCGTGGTCCTCTTCCGCCATGTGGAAGTTGTCCGACAGCTTGATGGCGCCTGTGGAGCAGAAGTCCTGGCAGGTCGCGCAGAAGGTGCAGGAGGACATATCGAACTCATAGGTGATGTGCTGTCCGCCCTCTACGTCTTCGTAGATGCGGTTGATAGCTCCGGGGGAGCAGACCTTGACGCACATGCCGCAGTTTACGCACTTGGTCGGGTCGTATGTGAGCTTTCCTCTGTAGTTGGGCGGAGCCTGTACTTCAGCCTTGAAGGGATAAAGCACGGTGCTGGGCTTTGAGAAGAGGTTCTTTAAAGCTATCGGGGTAAAGGGTAATCTCATTTCTCCATCGCCTCCCTCTTCTTCTGCAGGATAAGCGTCGCCTTGTAGAGGCCTTCGATTATGGTCTCGGGCTTGCATGCGCAGCCTGCTACAGATACGTCGACGTTTACGTACTTGTCGAGCGGCGCTTCAACGGAATAGCTTCCCTTGAATACGTTGCCGGACTTGGGGCAGGAACCGAGGGAAACCACACAGAAGGGCTTCGGTACCTGTTCCAGGGTACGGATGAGCCTGTCCTTGGACTGGCTCGTTATAGGTCCGGACACTACGACGATGTCTGCGTGTCTGGGGGAACCCGCAAGCTTAAAGCCGAAGCGCTCCGCGTCGAAACGCGGGGTAAGGCATGCTACGAGCTCAATGTCGCAGCCGTTGCAGGAACCGGTGTTCATATGGTAGATCCAGGGAGACTTGGACATACTCTTTGCAATCATTTTCTTGAACATATCCGTCACCTCCTAAAGACCGAACCACACGAGTACGAGGCTTACGAGGCCAAGCGCAGCGACGAGGGTCCAGTAGAACTTGAACAGTCTCTCAACCTTGAACCTGGCGGCTATAGCGTGGGGAACCGTCATGGTAATGAAGGAAACGAGACCTGTCAGCAGGATGAAGAGAACAACATCCAGCACTACGTTGCCGGTGTGTACGCCGCCCAGGAAGAGGGCAACGAACATAGCGGGCATGATGAACATCTTGAGGGCGGTGTTCAGCTTGAACATCGCGAGCGGAGCTCCGCTGTACTCGATCAGCGGTCCTTCGAGGATCTCTGTCTCGGCTTCCGCGACGTCGAACGGCTGGGTGCCGACTTCGCCGGGGATGACGAGAAGGAACGCGAGGGCTGCCGGGATCAGGGCCCACTGGAACAGAGCGCAGCCGTTGGCAGCCTGCCAGTTGACGATCTCGTTGAGGGAGAAGGTCATGGCGCTGCCGCCTACCTTGCGGCATACAGCGAGCACGGAGAGGATGAGCGGAAGCTCATAGCCGATCATGGCTACCATCTCACGGGACGCGCCGACGCCCGCGTAGGGGTTGCCGGAAGCTGTTCCGCCGACGATCAGAGCGACTCCGGGAATGGTGAGCAGATAGATCAGAACGATCATATCGGCTGTTCCGGAATATACGCTGAAGCTGAACATCGGGATAAAGAGGACCATTACCACGAGGCTGACGTATCCGATGATCGGAGCCGCCAGGAACGCGGGCTTATTGGCCGCTTCGGGAACTATGCTCTCCTTGCCCATGAGCTTGAAGAAATCATAGAAGCCCTGCACGATGGGAGGTCCTACCCTCTTCTGCATGCGCGCTACCAGCTTGCGGTCGATACCTGTCATCAGGACACCGATCACCGTAACGAACAGCAGACCGGGGAATATGAATATGTGAAGCAGATTCATCAACATGTTTTGTACCACTATACTCACCTCCCCTTACTTAACAAACACAAAGGTGTAAACGACTATAACGGCCATTGCGACTATCGTCCAGAGCGTGTAGTCTGTCAGGACGCCGGAATGCTTCTCTTCGATAAAGTCGAAGTACGGCTTCATATCGTGCTTGAATCCCCAGAACAGATCGGATCCGCCCATATGGGAATGTCTGTACTTTTCGCCGCTGAAGAAGGTCGCGTACTTTCCGTCCGCGACAGGTTCCTTTGTCTTGAGCACAGGGCCTCTCTCGTTGTCGCCGCTGAGGATGACGATGAAGACGCCCAGCATAACGATCACGAGGAGAGTCAGCCAGAGCACAGGATTCCAGTAGCTCATGTGCTGTACCGCGGTGGCAACTGCATCCTTTACGCTGAACGAAGCAGCGTATCCGCTTCCCATCATCTTGTCAACATAGTTGGCCGGAGTGAGCGAAGCAGCGACTGCCGGAGCGGTGAGGGTGCGGTCTACGAGCTGGTAGAGGACACCGGTGCCGAGGCAGAGGATGGCGGTGATCCACATCGGGATCAGCATGCTTGCGGGAGCTTCCTTGGCGTCCTTGTACTTCTCGGGCAGCTGTCCGAAGAATACGGACATGGTGACCTTGATGAAGGAAGCCAGGGTCAGCACGGAAACGACTACGGCGACTACAGTCACTAAAGCGTAGAAGAAGTTTCCGGATTCGACCGCCTTCTCATAGGTCGCCTGATAGATCATCCACTTGGAGGCAAAGCCGTTGAACGGCGGAATACCCGCTATGGAGAAGGCTGCTATGAGGAAGCAGATGGTGGTGTGCGGCATCTTCTTGGAGAGTCCGCCCAGCTCGTCGAGGTTCTTGCTGCCGGTCATGTGAAGAACAGCGCCGGCGCACATGAACAGGAGAGCCTTAAACAGCGTGTGGTTCATGACGTGGAACAGTGAACCGGTAAGACCGAGAGCGGTTCCGAGACCCAGCGCGGTGATGATGTAGCCGATCTGGGAAATGGAGTGGAACGCGAGCAGTCTCTTGAAGTCGTGCTGTGCCAGAGCCATGGTGACGCCGAGGAACATCGTTACGCATCCGAAAGCGGTAATGAGGATCTGAACAGAGCTCTTGTCCATTACCTGGAAGACTATGTATGCGATCCTGATAAGTCCGTAAACGCCTGCCTTGATTACCATGGTAGAGAATACCATAGAGAAGGAAGTCGGAGCTACGGGGTGAGCGTCCGCAACCGGAGTGTGGAACGGGAACATGAAGCTCTTGATCCCGAAGCCTACGAACATGAGTCCGAACGCGAATACCACTGTCGGGGTGAGTCCGCCGGACGCCTGCATAGCGCCGATCTTAGCCGCGACCTGAGCCATATTGAGGGTGTGGGTCTGGGCATACAGAAGAGCTACGCCTGCGAGGGTCATCGAGGAACCTACGGAACCGATGACGAGGTACTTCATGGCAGCTTCGAGAGCTTCCGGGATGTAGTTTCTGAAAGCGGTGAGACCTACTGCGGAGAACGTCATGATCTCGATCATGATGAACATATTGAAGAGGTCACCGGTCATTACGAGGCCGAGCAGAGAACCCGACAGCATAAGGAACAGTGTGTAGTAACGGTCTACAGCTTCGTCGTGCTCAAGATATCTGAGCGAGTAAATGGCGGACATCAGGATGATGAAGGATACCAGGACCGCGAAGAACAGTCCGAGAGCGTCCATCTCGTAGCCGATACCGATGGCATAGCCGGATACCGGTTCCCAGTTGCCCATCCAGTAGGAGATGATCTGTCCGTCGAGGGCTACCGGCTTAATGAGCAGGCAGACAAGGACGAACGCGCAAGCCGACGCGATAAGGGTTATAGCCTGGCTGGCCTTTCTGCTCTTGGATCCGAAGATCGCTACGAGGAAGGCTGCAAGGAACTGCCCCATGACGGCTATTACAGGAAAATGTATATAACTCATTAGCCGTGGAGCCTCCTTATCTCAGTTGCGTCAACAGTCTTATACCTCTTGTAGATTGCGATGACCAGCGCGAGAGCCATTGCGTCGACGCAGGCACCGATAACTATGGAGGTAAGGGTCAGAGCCTGGGGAACAGGGTCAACGAAGTACTGTCCGCTGAAGAGTTCCGACAGGGTGAACTGCGGAGAGGTTCCGCCGTTGAAGCCCGTGGAAACTATGAACAGGTTGATCCCGTAGTCGATGATGCTCAGACCGAGGATGATTTTAATAAGATTTGTCTTTGCTACGACCGTATAGAGTCCGAGGACTATAAGGAAGATAGCAGCGACATAGTTTACAGAAAGTACACTATGAATAGTAGCGTCCATTATGCCTCTACCTCCTCTTCGTCATCGTCTCCGCCGATAAGGGTTCCGATCATGAGCAGGAGCAGGAAGCCCACGCCCGTGAGTACCTTATAGCCGACGGCATAGCTCATATAGGTGATTGTTCCTGCGGAGAGCGGGTCACCTATATTAAAGAATTCATAAAATACGTTTTCGCAGAAACGAACGCCGATAAAGAGACCGCAGAAGCCGAGCAGCACATAGAGAACTGCGCCGATCGCTTCGTTTACGCGGATAAACTCCTCATTGATGGCAGTAGTCGTTGTCTTGTGTCCATAAGCCAGATACAGGAGGATGCAGGCTGCGGCTACGATAACGCCGCCCTGGAATCCGCCGCCCGGGCTGATGGTGCCGAAGCAGATGATGTAGAAGCCGAACATGAGGGAGAACGGCATTATGGCATCAGCGCCGCACTTTACAATAATGTTCTTCTCTTTGATTCCGTTCTTGAATTTCATTACTGCTTGCCCTCCTCTCTCTTCTTTTTACGGGAGTGCAGGATAACGTGCGCTCCGGAGATAGCGGTGAGCAGTATAAAGGACTCGCCTAAAGTATCGAAGCCTCTGTAGTCGAAGACTATAGCGGAAACGACGTTGGCTGCCTTCGTCTTGTCCAGATCCGAATTTACGATAGCCTTGGCGACGCCGTCAAGCTCGCTGTTGTCGTACATTTCCGGAGCGGAATACTGCGCTGCAGCGTCGAGCTGGTTCGGCGCGTAGGTCGGACCGAAACCTGCGGTAACGATCATCGCGTATACGCCTACAGCAAGGATAAGCACTGCACAGATGAGGGCGATAAGACTCTTTTTACTCATTTCTCTTCGTCCTCCTTCTTTGTTGTTTTCTTAATGGCTATGATGAATATAGCCGTGGTGAGGACTGCGCCGACGGCAGCCTCGGAGATCGCTACGTCGGGTGCGTTGAGAACGATGAACTCCAGAGCGGCAAAAGCGCCTGTAACTGCGAGTGCAATTACGCTGGAGAGCGGCTTCTCAAAGCGAACCGCGAGAATGGCCGAAACGACCATACCGAGGATGACGAGCGCATTGAGTACTGTTAAAGCATTCATTATTTCTCAAGATCCTCCCCGTACTGGTCACACACCATATCCTTTTCCGGACGGACACCGTGGTGATAAGCGCCCTTGGCTATTGCGTGGCCGGAAATAGGAACTGTAACGACATAGAATACGCCGAGCACTATAAGCTTGACACCCATCTCTCCGTTATGAAGGAAGGCGAACGCATAGATGATGCCTCCGATGATAACGCCGAGAACGCCGAGGGTCGCGATATTGGTGCTGGACTGCATTCTGCAGAAAGCGTCCGGCATGCGGAGCATGCCTACGACTCCGGCCAGAGCGAAGAATACGCTAAGGCCGATGAGTACGTATACTACGTATAATAAAGCCATTATAATCTTCCCTCCAGGTATTTAGCGATAAGTGTCTGGCCGATGAATCCGAGGATCGCCGTAACAAGGGCGATATCCAGGAATGCAGCGCGCTGCGAATAAAGTGCGTAGAGCACGAGCGCCATATCGGAAAGGATGTCGATGCTGTCTGCAGCGACCGCCCTGTCTGCTACGCTGGGGCCTTTAACAAGTCTGATAACCAGACAAAGCGCCAGGACCGCAAAGCATATAGCGAAGAAAAGTAATGTATCCATTATTTCCATATCCTCCCTACGCCTTTTTCAAGCCTGCCCTTGATAGCGTCGCCGGCAGCCTTGTGATCCTGAGTGGTAACGTTGATCCAGTGGATGTAGTAATAGGTCTGGCCATTTTCCTCAGCGATGTCCATGGTGATGGTGCCGGGGGTAAGGGTGATCGAATTAGCAAGCATCGACTGGCCGTATTCCGACTTGAGGTCTACCGGAACCTTGACGATGCCGGGATGGACCGGAAGAGCCGGATTTAAAGCTCTGAAAGCTACATCCAGATTAGCCTTGATGAGTTCGATGCAGAATACGCATACGACGTAAACGAGCATCATCACCCACTTTACGGGATTGTAAAGGTAGAACGGGCTTTCGTGGATGAAGAACCGGGAACTGAAAACGGCAACGCCTAAGCTGATGACTACGCCGTAGATCAGTACCTGGACATTCGGGTCTCCTTTACACAGGGAGACCAGCTGTCCCGTTATCAACAGCCAGAAGCAGTAAAGCAGTATGGCGGTCGATAATATATCGGGGAAAGTCGCCTTTTTCAAAGAAACACCTCCTAAAAGCAAAAACTTATTCGACTTCCAGGTCTTCGATAAAGTAATCGCGGCCTGAAACAACTTTGACTCTTAAACTTCCGCATTCCCTGCAGCCGAATGTTTTTTTTTCGACCGGGCCCTCGTATCCGCAGTCCATGCAGCGCACGCTTGCGGGAACAGACTCGAGGATAAGTTCCGCGCCCTGCGCGATGGTCCCCTCGCTCACCTGTTCAAAGCACTTTTCCAGGTAGGACGGGATTATTCCGGAAAGTTCTCCGGCCTTCATGCGTATCTTTAAGATCCGCTTTGCGCCGGCCTTTTCCGCCGCGGGTACAACGACCCTGAGAATGTTTTCGGTTATAGTCAGTTCGTGCATTGTGTTACCTGTCCATGCAGCTGAAGCACGGGTCGATGCTGGCGATTATAAGGCCTGCGTCGGCTACCGTATTGCCTCTGAGCATGACGGGTACCGTAGGAGCGTTCTTGAAGGTGGGCACGTGGATACTCACGCGCTCGTTGAATTCTCCTCCGTTTGAGACGACCTTGTAGCAGAGCTGTCCGCGCGGAGCCTCATGGCGTACCATGTATTCGCCCTCGGGGATCTTGGGGATCTTTGTTCCGAGGTTGATCGGGCCCTTGGGCATCTTTTCGAATGCCTGGCGGATGATCTTGATGCTTTCGAAGTTCTCGAGGACACGGACAACTGCTCTTGAGAATACGTCGCAGGTCTCGAATGTTACCTTGTTGAACTCGAAGTCGTCATAGCTGCTGTACGGAGCATCGATACGGACGTCGACGGGGACGTTGGATGCTCTTGCGTGCGGACCCTGGGCGCCGATGCGCAGCGCGTCCTCGGTGGTGAGGATGCCGACGCCGGCTGTTCTGGCCGCTACAGACTTGTCAGCGAGAAGGATGTTCTTGACTGCCTCGTTGGATTTTTCGATCATGTCGAGCATTTCAAGAGTCTTTCTCATCTGGTCTTCGGTGATGTCTCTTCTGACACCGCCGATGGTGCATGTACCGTAGTTTACGCGGTTTCCGGTGAGTTCCTCGAGGATGTCCATTATGGCCTCGCGGTCGTCCCAGGTGTGCATAAACAGACTGTCATGACCGATCAGGTGCAGAGCGATGCCTTCCCACAGATAGTGAGAGTGCAGTCTTTCGAGCTCCGCGATGATGACTCTGATGTACTCAGCCCTCTTGGGGATCTGCATCTGAGCGATGGCTTCGCAGGCCATCGCGTAGCACAGCGCGTGGGAGTGCGAGCAAATGCCGCATACGCGCTCTACCATTACCAGAGTCTGGATGTAGTTTTTCTGTGTCGCAAGCTTTTCGATGCCGCGGTGGTTGTAACCGATGAAAACTTCCGCATCGGTAATGACTTCGCCGTCGGTATAGAGCCTTGCGTGGACCGGTTCCTCAAGCGCGGGATGGTAAGGACCGATAGGTACTATGTAGCTCAATTACGTTCCTCCCCTCTACTCTTCACCGTGAGCCTTTTTGATAAGCTCATCCATAGGTGTAACTAAAATGTGTCCCTGACCTTCGATCATGGTGTCCGGCATGAACAGACGCTTGGATGTATCCGAGCCTTCGAACGTTATGTCCATAAGCTCGTGGATCTCCCTTTCTGGCCACTGCGCACCGAGGTCGTAGATCGGCTCGATCGAGGGCAAGACGTTCTCACCGTCGACCGTGTAGGACTCGATTCCCGTGCCTACCATATACTCGTACGAAACAACGCCTTTGCCGTCTTTTCTCAGATACGCGTGTATCATCGCAAGCATAACTCCGGCTGCTTTCATACGTTCTGCGGTGGGCACGACTTCATCTTTTGTGATGAAGATTCTCTTGTACTCCTGCATTACTTCACCTCGCAATAAGAGTAATAAAAAATTGCGTGAAGGCATAAACCTCCACGCAAGATTATAACACACGATAAAAGATTAACAATATGAGATTTCAAGAAAAGGATGCTTAAAATGAATTCTTATGCACAAAAGAGATCAGCAGAATACGACAAAATTGCCCTTTGTCTTCTTTGCCTTATACATGGCTTCGTCGACTCTGGAATAGATGCGCTCAAAGCTGTCTTCCTCATTTGCGGGGAAGATCGTGGCGCCGGCACTTATGGAGATAGGATCGGGCATTCCGTCGATGGAGATCATATCGACTCTGCGGAAAAGTCTCGCGATGATCGCGTCAGCTTCCCTGCAGTCAGACACGCCGTCGAACAGCACGACGAACTCGTCGCCGCCGAAGCGTATGCATAGATCGCCGGAACGCGTGGAAGACTTCAGCGCCTCGGCTATCTTCTGGAGGGCGATATCGCCGCTCTTATGGCCGTATCTGTCGTTGATGTGCTTAAAGCTGTCTACGTCGAACAGGACGAACATGCCGCAAGAGCCGCTGCCGATAAGCCTTCTGACTTTTGCTTCGCCTCCGCCGCGGTTGAGGATGCCGGTAAGGCTGTCGGTCTCGGCGTTGAGAAGCGCCGCCTGAAGCTGTTCCATATGCTCGCGGGCGCTCTTGACACGATTGTCTACATTGGAATAAGCGACGACCGCGGCCTTGGGCTTTTCGCCGTCCATAATGCGCATTACATGGACTTCGCAGTATTCGCTGCCGTCACCTACTATCATGCGGTAAACGAGACTGTAGCTGTTCTCCTCCTGCAGCCTGCCGCGCATGTAGGATATGTCGAGAAGCCTGTAGTATTCCGCCCTGTCGTCGGGATATATATCCCGCTCGGCATAAGCTTTTTTGGCCTGCTCGAAGTTTAAGCTCTTAAAGAGCTCGTCGTACTTGGAGGTTACGGACGCGTTCATCGAATAGACGAAGACTTCCCCGCTTGCAAGGTCAACATAGAAAAGAGATGTGAGATCCCTTGAAAGCGCGCTGATGACCTCAAGGTTACGGATATCTACAGTTGAAGTCTGTTCATTAAGTTCTGCTTTGATTTTTCTCATCTTTGATCAACAGCCCTGCCGATGCGTGATAAAAACTGTACCTTAGCTATATGGCAAGTAAATATATTATTGCAGAATAATGGCATTTTTTCAAGAAGAAGCCCGAAATGTTCCTGAAAAGTCCGGTCAGTCGCTTATCTGTCCCAGAGTCTTATAGAGCTGATAATAAGTATCATACAGCCCCAGGCACGCGTCCATGCCCGAATTGGCGCTGAGCGCCTTGGATATCACGGTCTCCCACGAACCGTATTTTTCGTACAGATCCTCGGGAAGCGGTCCCTCTTCGTGTCCGTATGAAGCGAGATTGCGCTCTTTTGTCAGTCTGAGGGCTTCGGGGTCATCCGCGGAGGCTTCGAGGCGAAGCTCGTTCCTTCTTGTGCTTACAGCTCTTGCTATCTCCTCTGTGGAGCTGCCCTTCTCCTCCATGTCGGAGATAATGCCGTATAGTTCTTCAAGGCTTTCGTGATATTCCTCGCGTGTCTGTCTCCACTCCGCAACATTGGCCGCGTCTCTCCAGTCCAGACCAGCGTACTGTTTAAGGCTTCCGTAAGGACTTGGCTTAAAACCGTATACAGCATCCCTGTCCCTGACGATATCCGCCATGGCTTTGGGGTTGTTTTGCGGATCGTGCTCATAGCTGAAGCTGTCGAACAGCCTGCGCAGGAATTTTTCCGCCTGAACGTCGGTACAGAGACTGCCGGGAGAAAATGTCGTTTCGGCAGTACCCTTTGTTATTCCTTCGGCGACTGCCCAGAGCACGGCGTTTTTGTAATACGCGCTGTCCGGAACATCGGTGAACGGGTTCTGAACACCTGTCACAAGAGGCTTTCCCTGCAGGCGCCACAGGATCGCGACAGCCTGGGCGCGCGTAAGCCCGCGATTCGGGCTGAACGCTGACGCGGAAGTCCCGCTTACTATGCCCTTGCCGAAAGCCCAGTCGACAGCGGCGGAATAAGCGCTGTCCCCGGGAACATCTTCAAAACCGGCCTTCGGGAAGATCTCATCAGCGCCCCCGGCCTTCTCCCACAGCATCTTGACAAACTGCGCCCTGCTGCAGAAGCCATCGCCGTAACTTAGCCCATAACCCCTGTTATACAGCGGCGTCCCGGAATACTTCACATCTTCCGTCAGCGCCGGAATGTCAACAGGAATAGTTCCTGCCGGCGATCCTTCCGCAGAAAGCATAAGGTACAGCGCGGCCGGCATGTTGGGGCCGTATTGCGCAGGCGCGCCTTCAGCTGTGCGCGGGTCTTCGGTCATGCCGCGCGCTGACCAGGCAAGGATGATGGCGTCGGCCGCCTGGAAACGTGCCGCGTCGTAAGGAAGATGACAGCTCATGACGGCGACGTCCCCGCCTGCCTTATGAACGCTGTCCATTATGGCGTCGACCTTTCGGGAATAGTCATTCGCCAGCCCCGCGGCGGAATACAGCTCGGATATTATGACCACGTGATCCGCACCTTTTGTGAGCGCTGTCGCCTCTTCAGCGGTGCTCTTCTGTATGGAATGCACGGATACAGTCATTACGGCAGGCAGCCTGTTTTCGTCCTTAAGGCGGCCCACAGCGTATTCCATGCTCATGACCTCGTTGTCGTAGGCGGTCAGGACTGATACAGTTCCGCCAGTAAACGGCAGAGCGTTATTATCGTTCTTTACGAGGGTGACGGCCTTTTTGGCGATCTCCCACTCGGCGCCGTGGTGCGCGCTGCTTCCGACTGCTGAAGTATTGGAAGCGTCAGCCGGGGCGTACGCATTTGTCAGCCCGTGCGCGTCCTTGAGCCTGAGGACGCGGAGCACCGCTTCGTCGACCTTCTCTGCGGAGATCTCTCCGCCGGCGACCATGCCCGCAAGAGTCTTTATATATGTCCCGAGATCCTCAATGCCCTCAGAGGTCGAGGTGTCGACCGGCATAAGTATTATGTCAACCCCAGCTTCGAGAGCCAGTTTTGCAGCGTCGTATCTGTCGAGATGTTTTGCTATGGCATCCATGTTCATGGCATCGGTCACAACAACGCCGTCAAAACCGAGATCGCCGCGAAGGATGTCTGTTATAACGATTTTTGAAAGCGTCGCGGGAAGAACGATCTCCTCGCCGCTGAGCTTGGATGTGTAAACTGTCTTTTCGATCTGCGGATACTGTATATGGGCTGTCATTACAGCCTCGGCGCCGGCTTCTATCGCAGCCTTGAACGGAACCAGCTCCCTCGCTTTAAGTTCCTCATAACTTCGGTCGATGAGGGGCAGGCCGGTGTGGCTGTCTGTGGCGGTGTCGCCATGTCCGGGGAAATGCTTGAGCGTGGAGATGACCCCCGCCGACTGCAGGGCTTTGACAAAAGAAACACCGTGCTTTGCAACGGTATCGGCGTCATCGGAGAAGGAACGCGTTCCTATCACAGGGTTTGAAGGGTTGCTGTTTATGTCGAGCACAGGGGCGAAATCGAAGTTGATGCCCATGGCCATAAGTTCTGTTCCTATTATTCCGGCAGCCTCAGCCGTCAGCGCTTCGCTGCCCGCGGCTCCGAGCGCCATATTCCCGGCAGTCTGCGTTCCGTGCCCGAGCCTGGTGACGTATCCGCCCTCCTGATCCACCGAGACAAGAAGCCGCGTCTTGTGGACGGCGTTAGCTTTCTGCATATCATCAATAAGCTTAACAGCTTTTTCCGTATCCGCGAGGTTCTGCGCAAAGAGCACGACGCCTGCAAAGCCGTATTCGCCGATGCATTTCGCCGCGTCCTCCGTAAGTTCCGCCATTCCCTTCAGGGTCCCGTCACTGTCTGTGTAATAACGGAACGCGGGCATCAGCAGCTGCGCGACCTTTTCCTCCGCGCTCATGGAAGCGAGTATATTTTCCGGGCTCTGCGCGGCCGGCGCCGCGGATGCGGGAACTGCCGCTGTTGAAATGATCAGAATAAGGCTTAAGACTAAAGCTGTGATCCTTCTCAGTGTTTTCATAGTTGACTCCTGTCTTTCAGCAGATCCTGGGCAGCTGGTCGCCCGCAAGCTTTGTTAGTATCCGTGAGCCACCGAAAGCGGTCCTCATGACAAGTTTGCCGGGGTGGTTTTCTGTGACAGTCCCGATGACTGCGGCATTCTGCCCTTCCGGCAGGCTGCGCAGCGCTTCAAGCGCTTTTTCGGCAGATTCTGGCGCAACTACAGCAAGAAGCTTGCCTTCGTTTGCGCAATACAGCGGATCCAGGCCTAAAATGTCGCAGGCTGCCGCCACGCCTTCAGAGACCGGAATATCCTTTTCTCTCAGTTCGATGGAAAACTTCCTGCCTTCAGTAAACTCGCAGAGCGTCGTGGCCACTCCGCCTCGGGTCGGGTCGCGGAGAACGCGGAGATCCGGACCGAGTCCGTAAAGAGCCGACGCCAGCCGGTTGAGCGGCGCGCAATCGGAGAGCAGCTCGCCCTGCACTAGGTCGGTGTTTCTCGCAAGCATCACGGCTGCCCCGTGGTCCCCTGCGGTACCGGAGATAATGACCGTGTCGCCCGGCTTTATAGTGTCCGGGCTGAGCCCGTTATGGCGCATAAAGCCTATGCCGGCGGTGTTGATATATATCCCGTCCGCCTTGCCCTTCTCCACGACCTTGGTGTCGCCCGTAACTATCGAGACCCCGGCATTTTTTGCGGTCTCCGCAACGGAGCTTACGATCTTTTTAAGGTCCTCCATTGGAAAACCTTCTTCAATAATAAACGCCAGAGACAGATATTTCGGCTCCGCGCCGCACATTGCCACGTCGTTAACCGTCCCGCAGACGGACAGCTTGCCGATGTTGCCGCCCGGGAAGAAGTACGGGGAGACTACAAAAGAATCCGTCGAAAAAGCGAGCTTTTCGGCCCCGCTGAGCACCGCGCCGTCGCCGAGCGCCCTCAGGGCGTCGTTATCGAGCATCGGCACTATCATCTCTTCTATTAACGCGGAGGTCTTCTTTCCGCCGCTTCCGTAATCGAGTGTAATTACTTCCATGTTAAATACTCCTGTATTTCCAGGCTGCGGCACAGGCGCCTTCGGAAGAGACCATGCACGGTCCGACGGGGTCTTCCGGCGTGCAGACCTTGCCGAACAGCGGGCAGCCGTCCGGATGAAGCTTTCCTTTTATTACGTCGCCGCAGCGGCATGCTGTGGGAGTTTCCTCCGGGCCGAATTCCAGCTCAAAGCGTTTTACAGCGTCGAATTTTGCGAATCCGTCTTTTATGCCGAGGCCGCTCTTCGGGATCTCCCCGAGCCCTCTCCAGACAGTGTCTATGGGCTTAAGGTACTTATCGATCATGGCCTTTGCCAGCGGATTGCCTTCCGTGGCAACGGCTCTTGTATACTCGTTTTCTATTTCAGCGCGGCCTTCCTTAAGCTGTTTTAAAAGCATGGCGACAGCTTTGAGGATGCCCTCGGCCTCAAATCCCGCGACGACGCCAGGCAGATGATACTCGTCAGCGAGAAAGCTGAACCCATCGCTGCCGATAATTACAGCCACATGGCCCGGGCAGAGAAATCCGTCGATGCAGAAATCAGGCTGTACGGCAAGCGTCCTGAGCACAGGCTCGCAGGTCTTGAGCATGGGAAGGATCGTAAAGTTATCGATGTCCAGCGCTGCTGCGTCACCGACCGCTGCTGCTGTCCCCGGAGCCGTTGTTTCAAAGCCGACGCCCAGGAAGACGACCTGCTTATCCGGGTTCTCCTGAGCTATTTTGATAGCGTCGGTCGGAGAAAAGACTACCCTCACCTGAGCCCCGTCAGCCATCCTGCGGCGCAGATTGTCCCCGCGCGAGCTTCCGGGAACGCGCACCATGTCGCCGTATGTCGTTATTATCACATCAGGCCGCATGGAAAGCTTTAGTATCTGGTCGATGTAATTCGACGGCGTGACGCAGACCGGGCATCCGGGGCCGGACACCAATTCAACGCCTTCCGGAAGCATGCTTCGTATTCCGGACTTCGCGATGGACATGGTATGGGTCCCGCATATCTCCATAAGCTGGATCTTTCCGTCCGCAGTCATCAGTAACGGCCTCCGTTAGCGCGTATCTCAGCCATCGCCTGACCGAGCTCCGCAAGGGCCGCGTCAAGCTCATCGTAACTTTCGAGATCCGCCTCAGCCTGCGCGGGGTCGACCTTTTCTATCGCGAAACCGGCGTGCAGCATTATGTAGTCACCGAGTTTTGGTTCTTTTATAAAGTCGAGGCGCAGCTCGCGGGTTATTCCGCCGCGTTCGCCGACGCCGATGTTTCCGTCTATTTTTATAAGTTTAAGAGGCACCGCAAGGCACATAATTTCCTCCTTATTTCTTCGTCTGATATTTTGCGATCAGGGTCTGGCCGAGGCTTATGCCTTCGTCATTTGTCGAGACCCGGTTATGATGATAGACCTTAAATCCGTTATTTTCAAGGATTTTGGGCAGTCTTTTCATCATGTACAGATTCTGGAAGGTTCCGCCGGAGAGAACGACTCTGTCGAGGCTTGTCGCTTCTTTCATCAATGACGCG